>CAZCUL010000380.1:0-13633 GCA_964501475.1 uncultured Verrucomicrobiota bacterium
TCCGCGCGGCGCATCCGGAGGCGATCAGGCGATGTCTGGCCGATCAGCCAGCCGGCTGGGAAGCCGCCCCGCGGATGGTGCGGCTGGCCCGAAGGAAAACAATTTGCCCTGGTGCTCACACACGACGTGGAATCCCAGAGAGGCCTCGATCGTGTCAGGAAGCTTGCCGAGCTTGAGATGTCCCTCGGATTCCGTTCCTCCTTCAACTTCATTCCGGAAGGCGAATACTCGGTCCCGGCGGAGCTTCGCCACTGGCTGGTCGAGAACGGTTTCGAAGTCGGGGTTCACGACCTGCACCACGATGGAAAGCTATTTCATTCGCGGGAAGGCTTTCGGAAAAAGGCGCAGAAGATCAACAGTTACCTCAAGGAATGGAACGCGGCGGGCTTTCGGTCGGGATTCATGATGCGCCAGCTCGACTGGCTGGCCGATCTGGAAATCTCCTACGACGCCTCGACCTTCGACACCGACCCTTTCGAGCCCCAACCCCAGGGGATGAACACCATCTTCCCGTTTTGGGTGCCGGGGAACGGTGAGTCGGTACGTCCGTACGACGGTGAGCCGGTACGCCGGTACGCCGGTACACCGGTAGGTCAGTATGACGGTTCAATCGACACACCGGCGCACCGACGTACCGACGCACCGCCCCACCGCCCCACCGGCTACGTCGAGCTTCCCTACACTCTGCCGCAGGATTCCACCCTCTTCCTGATGTTGCGGGAGCGGTCCATCGAAGTCTGGACGAAGAAACTCGATTGGGTGGCAAACGCGGGCGGGATGGCTTTGCTGGATACGCACCCGGATTACATGGCGTTTGGGCCCGCAAACGGAAGAGCCTGGGAATACCAGGTGGCTCTTTATAAAGAACTCCTCCAGCACCTTCGTTCGAAGTATGCGACAGACTATTGGCATGCGGCGCCGCGCGAGATCGCACAACTGGTGCGCAAATCTGCTTTGGCAGACTCGGCCGAAAAACGCCCGCACCGGTTCTCGATGCCGAAACCGAAGATTTGGATCGATCTCGACAACACGCCGCACGTTCCGTTTTTCGAGCCCATCCTGGCGGAATTGGACTCGCGCGGGTTCCCTTTGCTGGTAACGGCCCGCGACGCTTTTCAGGTTTGCGAACTGGCGGACAAAAAGGGCCTCCGCTACACCAAGGTGGGACGTCACCACGGCAAAGTCCGGGCCTTGAAAGCCGCCGGCCTGATGCAACGGGCCGCCCAGCTTCTCCCGCTTGTGCTTCGCGAAAAGCCCGCCCTCGGCGTTTCCCACGGCGCCCGGTCGCAGCTCCTTGTCGGAAAGGGGCTCGGCATTCCAACTCTGCTCATCGAAGACTACGAATATTCCCAGTTTCCGCTGGTCATGCGGCCGACCTGGGTGATGTCTCCGGCTGTGATCCCGGATGATGCGTTGTGCGGCAGAAACGGCAACATTCGGAAGTATGACGGGATAAAGGAAGACGTTTACGTCTGGAAGCTTAAGCCGGATGCGGGCCTTCTGATGGAGTTGGGAATCGGCAAGTCAGACCTTCTTGTAACGGTTCGGCCTCCGGCCACGGAGGCCCATTATCACAATCCCGAGAGCGAGAGACTCTTCGAGCGGTTTATGGAGCGGGCCACTGGCACGCCCGGAGTCAGGCTTGTGCTGCTGCCCAGAAACCGCAAGCAAGGCGAATTCATCCGCCGCCGCTGGCCTGACTGGTTCAAGGAGGATAAAACCGTCATTCCGCTTGCCGCCCTGGACGGGCTCAATTTGATGTGGCATTCCGACCTGGTGGTCAGCGGAGGAGGGACCATGAACCGGGAAGCCGCGGCCCTGGGGGTGCCTGTTTACAGTATCTTTCGCGGATCGATCGGGGCGGTGGACCTCCATCTTAGCGCCGCAAAACGATTGATCTTGATCGAGTCGCTCGACGATGTGGACCGGAAGATCGTCCTGAAGAGACGCCCGCAGCGGTTGCTCTCCGAAGTGACCTCGAAAGACACTCTCCAGCAGATCGTCGATACCATCGAGGAAATCGCTTCCTTGGCAAGGTAGGTAGAGCTTGTCCCAAAATCGTCGGTTTCGAAACTTTGTCGGAAACTTTGTCGAAAACTTTGTCGAGTAATGGAATGAATTTCGGGGCATTTCGACAAAGTTCGCGACAAAGTTTCCGACAAAGTTCAGGAGCATAACGCTCTTGGGACAAGCCCTGGCTTAGCTTAGCTAAGGCAATTACGCCGGTCCGACAGCTGGCCTGGAACTCGATTACCAAAGCTGAACCTCTGGCACCCACGCTGGGGTGCATGCTGATTTACACTTTTACCGGAGGTCTCCGCTGCGCTGCGACCTCCGGCTACTTTCTGGCACCGTTCCGCGGTGCACCGCCACACCGACGTACCGACGTACCGACGTACCGACGCACCGACAAAATGAAACTCCTCCTCATCGCCGGTGCGCGTCCGAATTTCATGAAGATTGCGCCTTTGATCCGTGCCATCGAACGCCACAACGTCCGGTGCGCCGGCAGCACTCATCTGAAATCTGAAATCTGCGATCTCAAATCCCCAATCTCCTACTCCCTCGTCCATACCGGGCAGCACTACGACGAGAAGATGTCGGATGTATTCTTCAGGGAACTGGCGATGCCGGCGCCGGACGTGAACCTGGAGGTGGGATCGGGTTCGCACGCGGTGCAGACCGCGAACATCATGGCCCGATTCGAGCCGGTCTGCCTCGAGCAAAAGCCGGACTGGGTTGTGGTGGTCGGCGATGTCAATTCCACCATGGCTTGCACTTTGGTGGCTTCGAAATTGGGAACGAAGGTTGCCCATGTCGAAGCCGGGCTGAGGAGTTTTGACCGCACCATGCCGGAAGAAATCAACCGGATCGTTACCGATGCCCTGGCCGACCTCCTGTTAACTCCGTCCGAAGACGCCAATGAAAACCTCCTGCGCGAGGGCATTCCGGCTGAGAAAATCCGGCTGGTTGGCAACATCATGATCGACGCGTTGGTGGAGCATTTGCCCCAGGCCCGGCAAAGCAACATTCTTAAATCACTCGATCTCGAACCCGGCCAGTTCGCGTATGTGACCTTGCACCGGCCTTCGAACGTGGACGACCGGTCGTCCTTGACGGCGATCATGGAGGAACTACGGCATCTTGGGGAAAAAATGCCGGTGGTTTTCCCGATTCACCCACGCACGCGAAAGAAGCTCTCTGAGTTTGGCATTTCGTGGAACGGCGTATCCGCGCTCAAAGCGATCGAGCCGATAGGCTACTGCGATTCTCTCTGTCTGACGGAAAACGCCCGGTTGGTGCTCACGGACTCCGGCGGACTGCAGGAGGAAACCACGTTTTTCCACACGCCATGCCTGACCCTTCGTCCCAATACAGAACGTCCCGTAACGGTGACGATGGGGAGCAACCAGCTAGCTGACAAAAAGAGCTTACAGATACACCTTCAACAACTGTTGGATGGCGAACCAAGGTTTGGGCGGACGCCTCCGCTTTGGGAGGGGCGAGCGGCCGAAAGAATTGTTTTGGAGTTGGCCGGGAAGTCCGTGTGTCCTGATTAATCTCACAGCGTATCTATTCGGGTGGCTATCTAATGCGCCCGCATGTCCTTGCGAGTAATGTCTTCAAAGCCAAAACTTTTGATCATCGGCTCTCTCCCCCCGCCTGCTACGGGGCCTTCTCTGGCAATGCAGCGATTGGTCGCTTCGCCGAAGTTAACCAGTGCCTTTCGCATTCATTTTCTTAACATTTCTGACCAGCGCGGGACCGAGAATATCGGCAAGTTGGATGCGGTGAACGTTTTTTTGGGAATTCGGCATGCCTTGCAGTGCCTGCGGTACCTTCTTTTCCGACGACCGGACGTTGTCTATGTCGGCATTTCGCAAGGGATTTGGGGCTACCTGCGCGACTTGACCTTCGTTTTGCCGGCAGCATGTTTGCGAAGAAGGATTGTTCTACATCTTCGGGGGTCAGAGTTCAGGACCTTCTATCAGAGCATGCCAGCTCCGCTACGACTGTTGACCCGATTCATTTTGAAGCGCACGTCCCGCGTAATAGTTTTGGGCAACTCTCTCAAGCGCATCTTTCAGGGGCTCGCTAAACCAGACAGGGTAATCGCAATTCCAAACGGCATTAGCCCTTTACCCTATTCGAATGTGCGAGGCACTCACATCCCGCAGAAATCCGGAAAACGCATTCTTTACCTCTCCCATCTTTCAAAACGCAAAGGGATTTTTCTGTTTTTGGACGCCCTTCTTCTTGTCTATCGGCGTCATCGTGACGTCCACGTCACTGTCGCGGGATTATGGCAGCATCCCGCGGATAAGAGCCGAGCTGACACCATGCTGGCTGAATCGCCTCGTCGCCGAAATATTGAATTTGTGGGGGAAGTCGTCGGAGATGAAAAGACGAAACTCTTCCAAAGCCACGATGTCTTTGTGTTCCCTCCGGTGGAGCCTGAGGGCTTGCCGTGGGTTATTCTTGAAGCGATGAGTGCGGGCCTTCCTGTGATTACGACAGACCAAGGCGCTATATCCGAGGTCGTCGAGGACGGAAAGAGCGGGTTTATAGTGCCGCCGATGCCCGGTGATGTCGCTGATCGAATCTGCTACCTGATCGAGCATCCGCAGGACGCTCGGAAATTGGGACAGCATGGCAAAGATCGCGTCACGAAGCATTTTTCGGAAGAAACCTATCTGACGAACCTAGTGACAGTGCTCCAGGAAGTAGCGTGTCCGCAAGATAGATTACTGCGGGTGGCGGCCATGCGCACTGATTCTTCGGTGCCGGCATCCTTATTGTAACAATGCGAGAATCGGACCTGCGCACGTGACGCGCTTTGCAGCCATGAAGGAACCACCCGCGGATGCCATAGCATTTCATTCCAGGGGAGTGGAAACCTTTGATCGCAGATATCGAACAGCGAGAGACTTCCGGGAACGTTACAATCTCTGGACGCACCTTATCAGAAACTACAGTCAACCGAGCGGGGAGGTACTCGACGTGGGCTGCGGGTCTGGTATATTCAGTTTTTTTTCTGCGACATATAATCGTTCCGTCCTCGGTGTAGATGGGAGCTCCGAAATGATTGATTGCTGCCTCCGAAAACAGGCTCGGCTTGGAACAGGGAATGTGCGCTTTGAGCAATGTCGAATCGAAGAGCTACCACGGCTCAACATTAGGCCGGTGGACCTGCTTCTGTGTTCTAGCGTGCTTGAATACATCGATGGTCTTGCATCCAGTTTGGCGGTGCTCAGCAGTCTTTTGAGACCAGGGGGTGTAATGATTGCATCCCTGCCAAACAAGTTATCTCTTTATCGCATGCTCGAACGGGGATTGTATCGGTTGACCGGCAGGCCCGCCTACTTGGCTCACGTTAAGAACAGCATGACTTTGCAGCAGTTCAACGCCGTTGCGATGCAACATCGCTTAGTCCTCCTTGAAGCGCGCTATTATTGCAACAGGTTTGCGGTTTTGGAGCTCTGCTCCAAACTCTTACCGCCGTCTCTGTTAGACGCTATGTTTCTTTGCGTTCATAAGGCATCGCCTTGTGGACAAGCTAGGGTCGGCATAGCTCAACAGTCTTCTGGCAAACCTTGACGATGAACAGGTCACTGACGCTGAATCTGGGAATGTGGCGCCGAAACAGCGAATGCCTATAGTAACTTTGACCGCCATCCAGACATCAAATAAGCTGGTGGCTGCCGAGTCCGAGGAAGGTGGCGATGCGAAATCGCAGCGTCTAAGAGCAACACGAATTCGAACCTAAGACATGCCACATGGCTTGCTCCATCAGGCATCCGTTTCTTTGCGTTCACTAGGCAGCAAGCCCATAGGTCGCAGTGGCAATCTAAGACGCTTACAATGCATGATCGACTAAAGTTGAACCTTGGATGTGGATCCTCAACGCCGAATGGCTGGGTTAACGTTGACTATGCCTTAGGCGCGCGCTTAGCCCGGATCCCGATGTTTCGGACCGTAAACAAGAGGATCAAGCTATTTAACCTGGACTGGAACGACAGTATCCACATTCACAATCTGACCAAACCTCTTCCGTGGAAGGACGCCAGTATCGACGTTGTATATACGTCGCATACGCTCGAACATTTTCCCCAACGCGGCGGCTTGAACCTGTTGAAAGAGTGCCACCGAATCTTGCGGCAGGGCGGTATCATTAGAATTGTTGTCCCCGATTTGGCAGCTATCGTCAAACGCTACCTGGACGGCAAAATTCGCGCGGACGAATTCATTGAGAATCTGCATGTGCTTTATTCGGGCGAAGACAGTTCGCTTAAGAGCAAGCTTGCGCCCTTCTTTCGGTTTCCGCACAAGTGCATGTACGACACTCCAACGTTGTTATCGATTCTTCAAGAATTGAAATTCGAAGCGCGGGAACGCAAACCCTTCGATAGCGATATCGAAGACATTCGTTCTATCGAAATTCAGAGTCGAACCGCGGATGCGGTGATTATTGAAGGACGCAAGACATAATCTCTTATTTGGATTGATTGACCAAACATGCCCTTTCACGTGTTTCTGGTTTTTGCGCTCCTGCTGTGCAACGTGCTTCTCCGCACGTTTACCAACGGCTTCCATGTCTTGCCGAAAATTCTCAACGTCGTCGATATCCCCATCGTTGTAATTCTCTTTCTCATCTCGCTTTCATTGCGAGACCTGGCCGGAGCTCCCGCCTGGACTCGAACCATTTCGCGCAGGTCCGTCGGCTTCCTGTTCGTTTTGTTTTTCGGGTGCGTTCTTAATCTGGGTTACTTTTTTCTGCCGGCGGCTCTGGGGCAGACGGCCATGCTGATGTTGCCGCTGCTGCTTTTCATTGCTCTCGTCCGGCTCCCATTCACGCCGGAAAACGTCGCTTCCTACAGCCGCGTGCTGAAACGGCTGATCATTTTCGAAGTTGCGCTTGGAGTGCTCCAGTTCCCGATCCGCCTGAAAACCGGCGACTCTGAAGCGGTGCACGGCACCTTCACCGGCAACGCGGAGCAGTACGGCGCGTTCCTGATGATTGCGGTCTTCTATTTCATCGGGCTGGCCGTGCTCCATCCGGAAAAACGGAGGCGCTATGTAATCGCGACGATTGTGATCTTCCTGTTGAACCTCTCGGTTGACAACAAAGCGTCGTGGCTCGGAGCCATCGTCGCGCTTGGCATCGTCTTGTGGAGCCTTGAGATTGTAAGGGGCGGATCGCTGCGCATTTTTGCACCCATCGCGGCTATTGGCGCCATCGCGCTCGCTATCACATTCATGGCGACCTTGATTTCCGGAACCAGCCACAAGTACGCCGCGCTTTTTCAAGTGATCAAGAGCGGCGAAATCCATCGGCTTGGGAAGGTGAAGTCGTATTGGGATATCGCCCGATCTCACACCAGAAATCCGCACATGTTGCTCGTGGGAGCGGGCCCCTCGAATCTGTATTCGCGGTCGGCCCGACAGTTCTACTTTCGCGGGCTCAGCGACCGGATGTATGTCAACCCCGAAACGCTTGTGGTGGGGGAGGGCGACGCTGTGCGGCCCTCTGATTCCATGGGCCGCTGGCTCACGCCTACCACGCAGAAGGCCTACTACCTCCAGTTTTACGATAACAGGGAGATGATCATCCCCATTGGAAGCGCGCAGGTCGATGGCGTCTTTTCAACGTATGCCGGCCTCTTGGGAGAAACCGGCATCCTCGGAACCTGGCTCTACCTCACTGTTTATTTTCTTGTTTTGCGAAAGCTGCTCGGCTGGCTCCGGCTCTTTCGGACCGATGCGCTCATCTTTCCTCTGCTGGTTTCGACAGCCGGGTTCATGACTTACCTGATGGTGAACTCGGTCTATGGGCCGCTTTTGGAAACAACCCGTCTGACGACCCTGCTTTGGAGCATGGCGGCGCTGGTGGCGATTTACGTGCGATCGGCCGAAAGGCGCGCCGCCGAAACCGAAGTGTGGCTGGACAGGGAGACCGCGCCGGATACTGAACCAGCGCATCAACCGGGCTGGGCGTGAGGTTGTTTGGATAACGTTGTTGGTTGTGACTGAACAGCAGATCGAGGCAGTGCGCAACTACCTGTCATTAGCACACGCAGGTTCCCAACCTGCTGTTTCGCCGAACTATCAGTCGGCGCGCGCGTTCAGAAGGCAGGGCAGTCGCAGATTGGCAATCCGCGATACAGCAGACTCGGCAGTCTGCGCTACGGGGCCGGCGGTTCAGCGGTTCCCTGCACGAAGTTTCATAGCGCGAGCGACGTTTGGGGAATCCTTCTCTTGAACCGCATCGGATTCCTATGACACAAATCAAGGCACGGCGGCAAGGTCGGCAAGGTCCACCTGCCGCTTCGCCCGCCGACCTCTCCTCGCGGAGAGTTATCGCGCCAGCCAGCACAGCGCTGGCGGTCAGTGAGGTCGAGGCATGCATCGTGCTGGAATCATTCGAGATGAACCTAAAGACAACCGCCGGTGGACTTATCTTATTATCTTTCGCGTCGCTCTCGGGAGTTGCGGCCCCGAATCTCATTCCAAATTCCTCTTTCGAATGTGGCTCGGGCCGCGGTTGGCAGATGTGGTCGGAAAAGGACAATGGCGGCTCTCCGTTGAGTATAAAGGATCAGATTGTTAACGGAGGGTGGCACGGAAACAAGTCCGCCAAGATACTGTCCTTTTATAATCTCCATTCCCGGCCGGTCTGGCTTGAAGCCGGAAAAAGTTACACATTCACTTTTTATGCGAGCGCCGATGGCGGTAATTCCTTCCGATACGAGATATGCACCATCGACAACGTCAATAATGGCACCGGAGGTTGGATTGTTCCCACGAAGGCCTGGACCCGGTACGCCTTCACGTTCGCCCCACCGACGAGCTACTGGTATATGGTGGGCTGGTGGCATTATCAGGGGGGGATGACTGCCTATGTGGACGGGATTCAGTTGGAGGTCGGGACCGTGCCGACGCCCTACCAGCCCATGGCGGTCCAGGAGGTAGGACTGGAAACGCCCGCCCTGTATAATACCCTCTACGACGGAGATGCGAAACAGGTGGAGGTGAAATGGTGGAATGACGGCGCCGCCACAACAAACTCGGTTCATTACGAAGTCTTCGATTTATGGAACCGGAAAAGATCGAGCGGTTTCCTCACTTCAGTGTTGCCCGCCCGAAGCGCAACAACCGCTTCGATTCCGTTGCCGCTGACGGGCTGGCAGCGCGTCGTCACCCGCATTCCGAACATCAACGACTCTCGCGATGAATTGACCCTGGCCGTGCTTCCGACTTCCGGCAACGGCGCACCGGGAACCAACGGGGTTTTCGGCGCTCACAGCAATTGGGACACGAATCAAATCCGCTATTTGCGCCAGGCGGGGTACGGCTGGACCCGCTCCCTTTCGCCCGCCCTCAACTTGTTCAGGTGGCGTTTGGTGGAGCCCAGCCGAGGCAATTTCGTTTGGACTGACGCGGGCGTGGAGATGTTCGCCGGGAACGGCCTGTCGGTTCTGGCGACTTTGAGTGATGTGGATGGGGAGTTTCCCCCCTGGGCCGTAAGAGCAGATGGCAGCATCAACATGAGCGATTACAGCAACTATGTCTGGAGAGTTGTGAATCGCTACAAGGACAAAGTCCGTTATTGGGAAATCTGGAACGAACCGGCCCAGAGCGGCCCGCTCTGGCTGCGCGTCAGCACCAATTACGCCTCCATGCTTTCCGTTGGAGCGGCAGCGGTGAAAGCCGCTGACCCGGCCGGTAAAGTGGTTGCCTTCGGCGGCGTATTCGATGAGATCTGGGCCCAGATAGTTTGGAATCTGTTATCGCCGGCGGATCGAGCCAGGATTGATGTTATTAGCTGCCACATCTATCCGCGGGACAATTCCCTGGATCCAAATGATTGGGATTGGGATCCACGACTAAGCCGCTGGAAGCAGGCATTTGGAAGCATTCGGCCCATTTGGAACACCGAAACCGGCACCTGGAGCCGGGGAGGAATGCTGACCGAGAATGTGATATGGAATTACCGGACCGAAGTTCCGTTTGCTGATGAGTATCTGCGCGCCGAGCAAATGATTCGCAGCAAGGTGGCCGTGGAGCGGGTAGTTCGCAACCTGATCCGTTCCCTCGGAAACGGTTTTCGCAATTACTTTTATTACGACCACCGTGCCTGGACTTCTACAATGATGCCTCTGACTCAGCCAACCGTATGGGAATACACCGATTCGCCGAGGCCGGTCGGTGTCGCCGTTTCAATTGCAAGCCGGTTTCTCGACCAATATTCGTCTGCGCGTCAGATTACAAATGCCGCGTCGCTCGCCGTCGAAATGTATCTGTTCCAAGTGGGGTCTTCCAGCGTCGTCGCGGTCTTCAGCATAGACCGTGTCTCCCGCCAGCTTACCGTCACCAATACATCATTCACAGTTTATGATGTCATGGGCAACCCGCTGGCCTTCCCGCCAGGAAAGCTGGTAACGACACGAACGCCGCAATACATCGTCAGCACGACTCTTTCGGCGAATCAATTGGAGCAAACCCTCACGAGCGCGAGCCTCACCACAGTGGCAGATACCAATCCGCCGAATGTCTCGGTTGACATCGCGCCCAGCGGAACCTGGGGCGGAGGAACCGCGCTGTTGAAATGGACGGGCATCGATGACACTTACGTCAACTCACCCGCATACAAGACGAACGTCGCGTTTGCGTGGAAATTCGACAATGACCCCTATCCTGCCTTCAGCCAGACGAATTTCGTGCGGGCAAACGTTGCCGCAGGCAATCGTACTCTTTGGATCAAGGCGAGAGATCGCGATGGAAACGTATCCGAAACGAGCTACGTTTTCGCGCCCGAAGAAAATCCGATCGTAAGCCCGCCCGCCCGCCCCGCCGGTCTAAAAGCCACTGCCGCGAACTAATGCGGATGCGGCTCGCCGCCGCACCGACTTACCGTCGCACCGACTTACCGACTCACCGACACTGACGCACCGATGCACCGATGCACCGGTCAAGGTGCGGCTCGGCGAGACGGACTCGCCCTACCGCCGTTTCGGACTGAAATTGGCGCCTCACTATCTGCTTACCGCGCGGAATTCTTGAGAGCGCACGACGACGGTGAGATGGCGCCGGGCCGTTTAAATGGCGCGCGAGTCGGACACAGAGATTCGCTCCTCGCCCACGAACCTCCTCTCCCCATCCCTCTCCTCCATTTGGGATGGAGGAGAGGGTGCCCGCACTGACGCATACTCAGGTTACCAACACTCGGACCGCGGCTGTGTCCCGCAGGCGCCGGACCAGCCGCAGCGCTTTGGAAACTTCGAAGCCGTTAGCGAGTGGTGAACGCGATAGTATCGTCTGACGCGCTGCGGCTGGTGCTTTGCACACAGCCGCGGTCCGGCCGACTTATCGACGTACCCACGCACTGCCGCACCGTCGCACCGATAATACACCGACTCACCGAACTACATGAACAAACTTCCTTATCTCGCAGTCGTCGGAGCCGGTTACTGGGGAAAAAACCTGGTGCGCGTCTTTCATGAGCTGGGTGCCCTCGATACTGTCTGTGACTCCAGCGAGCAGGTGCTGAAAACGCTCGAATCCAGGCATCCCGGCATTCGCGGCTGTAGGCGTTTGCAGGAGGTGTTGGAACGGCCCGAAATCCGGGCTGTCGCCATTGCCACCCCGGCGGTCACTCACTTTCAAATCGCCCTTCAGGCGCTGGAGGCTGGGAAAGACGTCTTTGTTGAGAAGCCTCTTTCGCTGGTTGCTCACGATGCGAAACGTCTGATTGCGCGCGCCCAGGAGCTCGGTCGCGTCCTGATGGTCGGCCATATCCTGCAATATCACCCGGCAGTCCTTCGCCTTAGAGAGTTGATCCATTGCGGTGAGTTGGGTCAGATTCGGTATGTCTATTCCAATCGCCTCAACATCGGGAAAATCCGCACGGAGGAGAACATCCTCTGGAGCTTCGCGCCTCATGACATCTCCGTAATGCTTGGTCTGCTCGGCGAAAGTCCCCTGCGCGTTTCTTGTCAGGGAGGGGCCTACCTGAACAGTCAGATCAGCGATCTGACCTTGAGCCAGTTTGTTTTCGGCAGCGGGGTCCAGGGGCATATCTACGTGAGCTGGTTGCATCCGTTCAAGGAGCAACGGCTGGTGGTGGTGGGATCGAAGAAGATGGCGGTCTTCGACGATGCCGCCGAGCAGAAGCTGGTGCTCTATCCGCACAGCGTGGAATGGATCAACCGGCAACCGACCGCGGTTAAAGCCAAGGCCGAAGTCGTGCCCATCGAAACCACCGAGCCGCTCAAGGCCGAATGCCAGCACTTTCTTGAATGCATTGAAAGCCGATCCGAGCCCCGCACCGGCGGAGCAGAGGGTTTACGCGTTCTGGAGGTGCTCGAAGCCTGTCAACGATCGCTCAACACCCACGGTTCGCCTGTGGATATGCAGGCTCAGAGCACTGGCTCGCGGCCCTACTTCGCTCATGAATCCGCTTATGTGGATGAAGGAGCAAGCATCGGGAAAGACACAAAAATCTGGCACTTTGCCCACGTGATGAAGGGAGCCAGGTTGGGCGAGCGTTGTGTGATTGGCCAGAACGTTAACATCGATGGCGGCACGGTCATCGGCGACAACGTAAAGATTCAGAACAATGTGTCGGTCTATGCGGGCACGATCATCGAAGACGATGTTTTCCTCGGCCCCTCCTGCGTCCTCACGAACGTTACCAACCCGCGCTCCCAGATTAACCGGCACAATCTTTACGAGAAGACGGTTTTTAGGCGCGGCTGCACAGTGGGCGCCAATGCGACAATCGTTTGTGGGGTCACCATAGGCCGCTACGCCTTTGCCGGGGCCGGGGCGGTCGTAACCAAAGATGTCCCGGACTACGCTCTCGTGCTGGGCAACCCCGCGAGACAGTGCGGCTGGATGAGCCGCCACGGTCACCGTCTAAACGAGCCGGATGCCCAGGGAATCATGACCTGCCCGGAAGCCGGCCTGCGCTATCGGGTCGTGGACGGCAGGCTGCAATGCCTCGACCTCGATGAAGAATCTCCGTTGCCGGAGGAAATGAGGGTGGGCAGGGTCTCCCACGGCCAACTTAAAGGCAAAGAAATGTCCAAAACCCCCGTTCGCACCTAATCGGTAGCATTCCAGATGAGCAACCCGGAGGGTTGACAGATGGTAGCCGGAGGTCTGAGCGGAGCAAGACCTCCGGAGGGAAAGTAAAAGGAGCATCCACCCCAAAAGCGGGTGGCAGAAGTTATGGTGATGCCCTTGCCTGGGGGCTCGTGTGCTTCGGATTCTCCCCGCCGGGCATGCCTGAGGATCATCTGGCACCCCGCCGGGGGTGCCTCACGCTTGAATGGGGACCGGAGGTCTCCGCGTTGCTTCGACCTCCGGCTGCCTTCTGGCACCGCTTCGCGGTGCTATGGAGTTTGGACATCTTGGCGCCGGGCCGGACCCCGTGTTGATCCCTTGTCGGAAACTTTGTCGAAAACCTTGTCGATCCGGGTCGGCCTTCTCCCTTCAGAAGCTCCTCAGCTATGTTCAAAGCCACGCTGGGCGCTGATTTATCTAGAGCTTGTCCCAAAACGGCCTCACCCAACTTTGTCGAGAACTTCGTCGGAAACTTTGTCGAGTAATGGAATGAATTTCGGGGCATTTC
>CAZCUL010000381.1:0-3933 GCA_964501475.1 uncultured Verrucomicrobiota bacterium
GGTGAGGCGGTAGTCCCGTCCCTGGAACCGGTAGATGAGCCGCTCGTGATCCAGCCCGAGACATTGCAAAATGGTCGCCTGCAAATCGTGCACGTGCACCGGGTCCTCCGCCACGTGATAACCCAATTCGTCCGTCGCGCCATAAGCCACGCCGCCTTTGATGCCGCCGCCGGCCATCCAGATGGTGAAGGCATGCGGGTGATGGTCGCGCCCGATCAGGTTCGGGTTTTTGCTGCGGTCCTCGTTCATGGGCGTGCGCCCGAACTCGCCGCCCCATACCACCAGCGTTTCCTCGAGAAGCCCGCGCTGTTTGAGGTCCTGGATCAATGCCGCGCAAGGCCGGTCGGTTTGTTTCGTCTGCCGAACCAGACCATCGCGAATGTCATTCGAGCGGTTATCGCCATGCTGGTCCCAGCCCCAGTGGAACAACTGGACGAACCGCGTCCCGCGCTCGATCATGCGCCTGGCCAGCAGGCAATTGTTGGCAAAGGAAACTTTGCCCGGCTCGGTCCCGTAGAGGTCGTGGATGTATTGCGGCTCCCGGTCGATCTCCATCAGTTCCGGAACGCTCGTCTGCATGCGATACGCCAGTTCATACTGGGCGATGCGCGTGAGGGTTTCCGGATCGCCTGTTTCCCGAAGCTGCATCTGGTTCAGGTCCTGGAGCGCATCCAGCGAACGCCGGCGGACTTCCGCATCCATGCCGTCCGGGTTCGACACATACAAAACCGGATCGCCCTGCGAGCGGCACTGCACGCCTTGATAAACCGTGGGCAAAAATGCGCTGCCCCAAAGCGAAGACCCGCCATCGGGCAGTTTCCCTCCCGATACCAACACCACGAACCCCGGGAGGTCCCGGTTGTCGCTTCCCAGGCCGTAGGTCAGCCAGGAACCCATGCTCGGCCGGCCTTGCCGCGGCGCGCCGGTATGAACCATAAGTTGCGCCGGCGCGTGGTTGAACTGATCGGTGTGCATCGAACGAATCACCGCAATGTCGTCCGTGACCGTGGCCAGGTGCGGCAGAAGCTCCGAGAGCTCGAGGCCGCTTTGGCCGTGCCGCGCGAACTTGTGCGGGGTGCCGAGCATCTTCGGCACCCCCTTGATGAAGGCAAACCGCTCCTTCTTGAAAAGCGATTCCGGGCAATCCTGCCCATTCAGTTCGATCAGCTTCGGTTTGTAGTCGAAGAGGTCCAACTGCGAAGGCGCTCCCGCCATGTGCAGGTAAATGACCCGCTTGGCCTTCGCGGGAAAGTGCGGCTCCTGCACCGCCAATGGATCGTCGGCCGGCAGCCCGGGCGCGGATGCCCAAAGGTCCTCTTTCAAAAGCGAAGCCAAAGCAGCGGCGCCGATGCCCCCTGCGCACTTGCCGAAGAAATGCCGCCGGGTGAGGAATCGCAACTGTTCTTGCGCGAGATTCATGATTTTCTCAGGCCGTTTGCGGTTGGGTTTTCAAATGCGCCGCGAGCTGCTTTGCCGTCTCTTTCGGCGTGGACCGCACCACCACCTGCCGCAGGCGCAACGGCGCCGGAAGCTCCGACAGATCCATTTCCTTTAAAATCACCGGGACCACCGTTTTGCCCGTGGCTACGGCCGCGCCCATCTCGAAGAAGAGATTAGGCGCCCGCACCGATTCGGGTGTGATGAGCATGACGATGATGTCGCTCCGGCGAAAGCCCTTCTCCAATTCTTCGCGCACGGGCTGGCCGGGGGGAATGCGGTTGGCGTCGAACCAGACTTCGACCTCTTGAGCGGCCAACGCTTCCGCAAACTGCCGGGCCCAGGCGGTGTCCCGGGTGGAATAGCTGATGAACACTTTCGGCTTTTCCATAGGCTCGATTACCTTACGCCACCACGGCAGCGCCGGGCAAGCTGTTGAAGGTACTTCTCAGTGTCGTTTAACAAGATCAAATTGCGCTGTTTTAGAAAAACCGGAATCCCCGGCTTGCCTTGCACGTCGGAAGCATTCAAACCGTGGAGCAGCCCCACAATCTGGATGCGCCGGCCCCAGGCTACGCCCAGTTCCGCCCAGACATAAGGCCGATCGAGCGCCCAGGGCGTCAACAATACCACCAGCTCATGCGCGCGATTCAGCGAATCCAAAATCTCACGCTCGAAGTCGGCGCCGATCTCGATCGCCGCCTCATCCAAAAACACCGTCGCCCCCGCCCGCTGAATATGGGAAGCGATCTGCTTTGCCACCCAGGTATCACGGGCGCTGTGACTGAGGAAGACGAGGTATTTGTCCCTGCGAGTCATTCCCCGCCCTTCAACCCTTGGTCACCGTCTCGTCCAGATTCAAGAGCACGTTGGCCACGACCGTCCATGCCGCCAGCTCAGCCACGTCCATGCCCTTGGGCGCTCTGCCCAACTCGCTCGTGGCCATTTGTTCCGCAGCCTCCTTCTGCCGGCGATAATGTTCCAGCTCTCGCTCGAACAATTGAACCAGCCGCTCCGCTTCCCCGGATTTTGGCGCTCGCGCCAGGCAAAGCCGAAAGCCGTAGCGGGCGCGTTCCTCCGCCGTCGAACCGCCCTCCGCCATCATCCGCCGCGCCAGCGCCTGCGCGGCTTCGACATAGGCCGCATCGTTCAACAGATTCAAGGCCTGCAGCGGCGTGTTGCTCCGCGAACGTTTGATCACGCAAAATTCCCGCGTGGGCGCGTCAAACGTCGTCATGGCCGGATGCGGAAGGCTCCGCCGCCAGAACGTGTAAAGCCCGCGCCGATACTTGTCCTCTCCCGGGCTGGTGACCCATTTGTCGCCGCTATAGACGATCTGCCACAAATCCCCGGGCTGCGGCGGCATCACACTCGGCCCCCCAATCTTCCGGCTCAGCAATCCGCTCACTGCCAGCGCCTGATCGCGAATCATCTCGGCCTCCAGGCGCAAGCGAGAGCCGCGCGCGTAAAGCCGGTTGAATGGGTCGCGCTCGATCAGCTCGGGCGTGACCCGCGAGCTTTGACGGTAAGTCGCGGAGAGGACGATCAGCTTGTGCATTGCTTTCATGCTCCAGCCGCGCCGCATGAACTCCGTGCCCAGCCAATCGAGCAATTCAGGATGGGTCGGCTTTTCCCCTTGCATGCCGAAATCCTCGCTCGTCTCCACCAGGCCGGCTCCAAAATACTGTTCCCAAAAGCGATTCATGATCACCCGCGCGGTCAGGGGATTGTTCGTGTCCACCAGCCAATGCGCCAGTCCCAGCCGGTTCGCCGGCACATCCGGCGGCAAGGGATGCAGAACAGCCGGCGTGCCCGCGCTCACCTTGTCTCCCTTGCTCAGAAAGCCGCCCCGAATCAACAGGTGCGTCTGCCGCGGTTTCTCCAGCTCTTCCAGGACCGAGGTGATCGGAACCGCGTCGTGAAACTCCCTTTCCACTTTCCGCGCCGCCGCCAGCAAATCCCGCTCCTCCTTCAATTGCGGCGCCATCGAGCGGAAATATTCGGTCAGCCTCGACCGCTGCTTCTCGTCACGCGCCTCCGCCGCGGTCAGGAGAATCGCCCGCACGTCGTCGGGTAATGCCTCCGGCGGCCCCACTTCCTCGGAGTCCGTAACGTAGAGCCGGAAGCGCGCGATGTTCGCCTGCGGAAATTGCGACTCGTGCCGCAACCTGAAGGTGAGCCGCACCCCTTCGGGCGATTCCAGCGGCTGCCCGATGGTGAAATAAGCCGAACGGCGCACCCGGTTTTTTTGCTCAAACGCGGCCACCGCCCAGCCATTGCCTGTTCCCTTCAGCAGATTGGTGACAGAATAGTCGTCCTGCGAATAATCCGCCCTTACCGCCTTCCACTCCAATGGCGCCGCGGCACCTTTCCCCTCTTTGGCCGAGGCGGTTGCCTCGAACTTCCCGAGCACGAAACTGCCGTTCGGATGCCGCCCCAAAACCTTCTCGGGCCCCGTCTCCAGCACCTCCAAACGAATGCCTGTGATGCGCTTCA
>CAZCUL010000382.1:0-2920 GCA_964501475.1 uncultured Verrucomicrobiota bacterium
CCAGGGCCAAACCGCGGATACCAGCACGTTGTGCAGATTGACATAGTAGGTCCCTCCGATCCCATTGTTCAGCACCGCCGCCGTGGAGATTGCCAAGGCGACGAGGATCGCCGAAGCACGAAGCATATCGTGCGCGGCTACAAGCCGCCAAACCAATAACCAGGAAAGTAACGACGTTGCAAGGGCCAGCAGAAGATCGTTTACGACCATCGGCGCTCCTCGCTTCAGGCCGAGCGACGATAAGACCGGTACTTCCGCCCACAAAGGCATCCCAAGGTCAATCAACAGCAGAGCCAGTAACCAAACAAAACGACGCCTCCCACGACGCTGACCATCAGCATAGCGGCGAGCCTCTTAAGTGTACCGGCCGCGGCCCGTTTCTTCGGACCGATCGCTGGCGGCCGCGCGACAATAGCAGGCGGTTCGACTGGCGATTGCTCTCTTTCACGAAGGGCCGCCGCGAGCCGGGCGAATGCGGAGGAATCATTCCTGCCCGTCCAGCGGGCTAGCGAGACCGTCTGTAACTGGCGAAAGCGGAGAGGTGGCTCGACATCGGGATCGAGCAGCACGGGCACCAACTTCCGCAGCCGGAGACTTTCGGCCGCCTCAGCCCGAACCCAATCGGAGCCGATGGAGTTTCGCGACCAGACGACTATTACCGCTTTAGGAGTTGCGGGTTGCGCCGTGGAAAGCGTACAACAAACCCATGAGCATCATTGCAGGATTGATGGCAACCAAAGCTGCGCTGGACGTAACAAAGATCGTCATGGACAAGCTGAATCGCTCGGACGTGGATGTTCATGATGTCCGCATGCAGATCCAGGAAATGCTGATTCATGTGGTCAATGCGCAGATTGCCTTGAGCGACGCTCAGAGCTCGTTACATGCTGGGGAGGAGAGCAATCGACAGTTAAGGGCAGAAATCGTAGCGCTCAAGGATGCTCAGACAGTACGGGACAGTTTGGTGTTCGGCGATGAAGTTTATCTAAGGAGGAGAGCGGATGGAAGCCTCGAGGGCCCATTCTGTCCAGCTTGCTGGGATATTGACAGAAAACTCGTGAGACTCAAGCTCGATTACATAGGTAACTACGCGGGGGCGGCTCAGGGCATCGCGTGCCGCAAGTACGATTGTATTGTTCACAAAATCTCGTACTTCATCAATGCCGCGAACTTTAACAACGTCAGCGTGGCGTGATCAGCTCAAGTCTTACCAAGGATACAGCCGTGAGGCGGGGCTCGGCACCACCGAACATGTGTCGGCAATGTCCGCCGTCTCATCCTTCGTCACGTGGTTGCGTGCAACGTGCTGAGTGAGTCGCGAACCGGAATGCATGCTGTTGTCAGGGTTGCGCCATCCACTTGACACCGCATAGAGCGGCTAGGGTCCCCTCTGCCTCCATTTCGAAAGCCCAAGCCGGCACGGTGAACAAACGGGCGTTTGCTACGCACGAGCTTCGCGTGCCGCGGCACTTCCGATAAGGATCTAGCGTTTGTGTGGACCAAGTAAACTCAGTTCCGTACACGCAGTGCGGCACTCCGATCGGTACGCGCAAGGTCCATGAGGCGAATAGACATGTGTCGCACATGTTTGTATGCTTGTGACATGTCCAAGATGATACAGGTGCGAAACGTCTCGAAGGAGGTGCACAGCACGTTGAAGGCCCGAGCGGCTCAAGAGGGTATGAGCCTCTCCGACTTCATCAAGAGGGAGCTAGAGCGTGCGGCGGAGCGCCCGACCATGCGGGAGTGGTTGGCGCGCACGCGGGAAGCGAAGCCCATCCGGGCCGAGCGGAGCGCCGCGCAAGTAGTGCGGGAATTGCGAGACACACAGTGATTGTTCTGGACGCCTCCATCGTTGTAGAACTCCTTACTAACGGCGCCCTCGCCGATTCCATCAGAGACGATCTGGCTGGGCGCGACGATTCATTTATTGTTCCGCATCTCCTCGACATCGAAGTCGTGAGCGCCGTTCGGCGTCTGGTTGCGGGTCAGCGGATACATTCACATCGTACTGAGCAGATTCTCACAGGACTCGCGGAGCTTCCCGCCGAGCGTTATGCGCACACGCCTTTGCTTGGCCGAATTTGGGAACTACGCCACAACTTCACCGCCTACGACGCTGCGTACATCGCTTTGGCTGAAGGAACCAAATCCGTCCTCTACACCTGCGATGAGAAATTGAGCAGAGCCCACAGGGCGCGAGTCGCGCTGTTCACCATTGATGGCCGAAGCAAACACCCAGGGCGCCTCCGTGTTCCTCTATTCACGAGCCTTCGACCCCAGCTAACCTGCTGATTGCACAAAACCTCGCAACGCCGCGCGCCAATTCCTTGCACCCCGCCCTTATTCCTATCCCCAGGAGCCTTTATGAATCGACCCGAAGCCTCACGCATCAACAGCGCGGGCTCGAAGCCACGCTCCTCCAGAATCTGGAACAGCGGAATCCAGTACACGCCGGTCGATTCCATCGCCACCGTCGTGATGCCGCACTGCTTCAGCCAGTCGCCAACCCGTACAAGTCTTGCGTGAAAGTGGGAAACGAACGCACATTTTCATTGGTTCGATTCGCAGGGACGGCAACGAAGATTTCCGTTGCCCCAATATCGATCCCGGCTGCGTCGGGCCGCATCACCGGCAACGTCGCATTGCTGGTCTTCGCATCCTTCTTGCGCTTTTTCGCCATCGTCCCATCCTTCTGCCAACAGACAACGGCCCGAGTCGCGCAAAACGGGCACTTTCCTAATCGGGATCGCCGCGAGCCGAGAACAGCAAGCCCCCGAACGTCACCACCGCATTGAGCACGAGACTCGGAACCACGCTAGCTACCGGGCTTGGCAGTTCCATTGCTCGGCCGACCTTGACTGCCGCCGTCTGCGGCCGTGATCATACTTGCACCCGTTCCTTGCCTGCAATGACCCGT
>CAZCUL010000383.1:0-18326 GCA_964501475.1 uncultured Verrucomicrobiota bacterium
CGGCGTCATCGAACTCAGTTTTGGCAAGTAACCTTCAACCGGCAACTCGAACTCACTGCGAACCATGAAAACAATCAACAGCTTGTTGCTTATCACTGCGCTCACGACAACGACGGCCCTGGCGCAAACCGTGAACTTTGATGACGCCAAGCCCGGCGGACTGCCCGCGAATTGGACGAGCACGAAAACCGGCAAGGGCGACCCGAAATGGACGGTCGAAAAGGACGACACCGCGCCGTCCAAACCGAACGTCCTAAAACAATCAGGCGAAGCGACTTATCCCGTCGCGCTCAAGGACGACACGAACCTCAAGGACGGTTTTGTGGAAGTGAAGTTCAAGGCCGTTTCCGGCAAGCAGGATCAGGCCGCCGGCGTCGTCTGGCGCGCGAAAGATGCGGATAATTACTACATCTGCCGGCCCAACGCACTGGAAGACAATGTTGTGCTCTACAAGGTGGAAAAGGGCAAGCGGACCTCGCTGGACATCGTCGGACGCAAGGGCGGTTACGGGGTGGAAACGAAGGTCGCTTCACAAACCTGGCACACCCTGCGCGTTGAGTTCGCCGGCAGCCGTTTCAAGGTGCTGTTCAACGGCAAGCACCTGTTCGATGTGGAGGACAAAACATTCACCGACGCCGGCAAGGTGGGCCTCTGGACGAAGGCCGACAGTGTGATGCTGTTTGACGACTTCCGATACGGCGCGAAATGAGATGTCTTCCTGGCAGCCGGGGTAACGAGCCGCTGGTTTTGTTCGGTTATGCGAGACGGTTCAGCGCAGGAAGCTTGAGCTTCCTTATACCTGCGTTAACGGGAATGGCCGGCCCGCCGCTCGAAACTGACGACCCGGACACGCCCGGCGCTAATCGCTGGGAAATCAATCTCTCATCCCCTTTCGTGACACGAAATGACGTGTGGCTTTTCCAGCCGCTGTTCGACATCAACTACGGCGTGGGCGACCGAGTGCAACTCAAGCTCAAGCCACGGGCCATGGTGCTGGATGAACCGGGCGAAGGCACAAGAGCCGGCGCGGGAAACATTCAGGTCGGAGTAAAATGGCGCTTTCTCGAACAGGAACGTCATGGCGTCTCGCTGTCCGTTTATCCACAAGCCGATTTCAACCCGCCGGGTGCTTCGGTGGATCGCGGGTTGGTGAGCGAGGGGACTCAGTTCTTTCTGCCGTTTCAGGTCCAGCGGGTGTTCGGACGCACCAAAGTCTATGCGGAGGCGGGTTACAACTGGCGCGAACACCAAACCGACGAATGGGCGCTGGGTCTCGCCGCCGAACATTCCCTCTCCGATCCATTCCGGCTCGTCGGTGAACTGCGCAACGTGGCCGACGACGATTTCGGCGACTACGAGTTTTTCTTCAACGCCGGGTTCAAATGGTCGTTCCACAACCACGTCACTCTGCTCGCCTCCGCCGGTCGCACGATCTACGAAACGCGTGCCGACGGCACGGCCGTGCTTGGCTATCTCGGACTGCAATTCACATTCTGAACGATGAAACACCTCATTCTCATCCTTTTGGCGGCTGCGGGCCTCACCGGCTGCAAGCCTAGCGACAAGCCATCCAACACCGTCGTCGTTTACACATCGGTTGATGACGTGTTTGCCCGGCCCGTCTGTGAGCAGTTCCAGAAGCAGACCGGCATCGAAGTGAAGCTCGTGCCTGACACTGAGGAAACCAAGAGCACGGGGCTGCTCAACCGGCTCATCGCTGAGAAAGCGCGCCCGCAAGCCGATGTGTTCTGGAGCGGCGACCCGGTGCGCGCGGCGGTGCTCAAGTCCAAGGGAATCTCCGCTCCGTTCAAGCCCGGCAGCCCCGCCGACACCACCGGCCGATTCAGCGACCCGGAAGGCCATTGGTCCGCTCTGTCAGCCCGCGCGCGCGTCATCATCTACAACACGAACCTCGTCGCCGCCGGGCAAGAGCCGAAGTCGCTCAACGACTTTCTTGACGCGAAGTGGAAAGGTAAAACGTGCCTCGCCAATCCGCTGTTCGGCACGACTTCGATGCACGCGGCGGCGTTGTTTGAAACGATGGGCGAAGCCAAGGCAAAAGAGATCTTCGACGCACTCCGAGCCAACGGCGTGAAGATGCTGTCCTCAAACGGCGAAGTGAAACGGCGCGTCGCCTCCGGTGAATTCGCCTTTGGCCTCACGGACACCGACGACGCCAGCGTGTCAATCAAGGAAGGCAAACCGGTGGGAGTGCTTTATCCTGACGCCGACGGCACGGGGACGTTGATTGTGCCGAACGCCGCCGTGCTCATCGCCAACAGCCCAAACCCGGAGAACGGCAAGAAGTTCATCGAGTATCTGCTCACCGCCGCCGTCGAGCAGGCACTGGCCGAAAGCGAAGCAGCGCAAATGCCCCTGCGTCCCGGCGTGCCTGTCCCGCCCGGCGTGAAACGTGTCCAGGAAATCAAGGCGATGGCCGTGGACTACGAGAAGCTCGGCGCGCGGCTGGAAGATCTGGCGGCTGGATTTCTGAGAACGTGGGCGAATTCGCAGTGAGAGTGCCGCCATGACGATTGGCGCACTCGATTCGCCATTCTGGTTCGCGCTGGGACGCAGCGTGGTTGTGGCCGTCATCGTGGCGGGTGTTTCCCTCGGCATCGGCTGGCCGCTCGGTGTGCGCATCGGGCTGGCGAGTTTTCCATTGCACCGTGTCCTCTTGGCGCTGCTCGCTTTGCCGTTGCTCTTGCCGTCGTTTCTCGTCGCCATCGGTCTCTCCATGCTCTGGCGTGGACTCGGCGGAGCCCCCGCCGTCGTTTGGGTATTCGCGTGTCTTGGTGTTCCGTTGGTCACGTTCGCCGCACTGGCCGCCACGCTCACGCTGACGCGCGGACAAACGGACGCCGGCTGGCTGGCGGGCGGGGAACAAGTTCTGTTTCGGCTGGCATTGCGAGCGGCGTTTCCGCTGGCGGGCCTCGCGGCGGCGCTTACTGGTGCGCTCACACTTGCCGATCCTGGGCCGGGTCAAATCTTCGGCTGGCCGGGAGCGGCCAGCGAACTTCTCACAAGCTTCGCGGCGCGCTACGACCGCGCCCTTGCAACGCAACAGGCAGTGGCGCTCGCGGCGGTTGCCGCGCTGCTCGCGTGGCCTCTGGCATGGAAGCTCGCGCCCGAAGTAGCGGCGGGGCTTTTTGCCCGTGACGTAAATCGTCCGTCGCTCGTTCGCTCACCGGCGACGACTGCGTGGGGGTTCGGAGCGGCGAGCCTGTTCACGCTCCTGCCGCTGGCCGGACTGTTGAAACCCCTGCTGGTGCAACCCTGGCCCATCACGCGGGCGTGGAGCGAAGTGACGCGCACGGGGACGGACACGTTGTTTTACGCGGCGCTTGCGGCGGGCATCGCTGTTGCCATCGCATTCGCGTTGGCTGGTGCAGCCGGTCGTTCCCCCGCGCGCCGACGCTGGCTTGTCACCGCGGCGCTGGCGCTGCTGGCGTTGCCGCCCGCGTTGCCCGCGCTTTGGCTCATTCCGTGGAGCGGACGCATGACGCTCGGTTTCGCTCTCGCTTTGCGGGGATTGCCTTTGGCGATTTTGCTCGCGCTGCGGGCGGTCGGTTCGATGCCGCCGTCATGGTCTGACGCGGCGCGCGTGCATCACGTTCCCCGCGCAACGTTTCTCGCACGTGTCGCGTTGCCGTGGTGCGCACGCTGGGCATTTCCGGCGGCGGCAGTGGCCGCGCTCCTGGCGACTGCCGAGGTCGGCACGGTGTTGCTGCTGCATCCGCCGGGGCACGCCAGCTTGCCTCTCGCCGTGTTCACGATCATGGCCAACGCGCCGGAAGCGCTCGTGGCCATGTTGTGCCTGTTTTACGTTGCGCTTGCTTTGGTCTTGGCCGTGGCAGGCCAGCAAATCATTCGCCGATTATGACGCTATTGACCGTCCAAAATGTGGCGAAGTCTTACGATGGCGCGATGGTGTTCGCCGGGGTCAGCTTCACGCTTGCGCCCGACGACCGCCTCGCCGTGCTCGGTGCGAGCGGCAGCGGCAAGACGACGCTGTTGCGCTTGCTGGCCGGATTGGACGAACCGACCTCCGGAGTCATCGAGCGCGCGGCCGGCCTGCGCATCGGCATGGTGTTTCAAGACCTCGCGCTGTGGCCGAATCTGACGGTGCTGGGCAATGTCGCGCTCGCATTGCCGAACTCGCCAAAACCGCAACGCTTGTTGTCTGCCCGCGACGCACTCGCTGCCTGCCGCGTGGGGGAACTGGCTTCACGCAAGCCCGGCACGCTCTCAATCGGACAGCAACAACGCGTCGCCTTGGCGCGAGCCATCGTCGCACGCCCGCAATTGCTGTTGCTGGACGAACCCTTTTCCAGTCTCGACCCGCTGCTGCGCGAGGAACTGATGGCGGAAGTGCGGCGGCTGGCTGGGGAAATCAACACCGCGTTGGTACTGGTGACCCACGACGTGTTCGAGGCGCTGGCGCTGGCCCGGCGAACCATCGTGCTGGAAGATGGGCATCTGGCCGAATCAGGCGAACTCGTGTCGCTGCTGGCCGCGCCACAGTCCCGGCTGCTGCGCCAGTGCGCTTCGCAGATCGAGGAGTTACGCACGCGGGCGGGCGAGTGAGACTCGCGTCACGACGGTGATGAAGCTCCGCTCGTTATGGTTTTAACGGCGCATTCTTGGACGGCATCACCAGCAGCTTGTCCACCCGATGCCGGTCCATGTCGAGCACCTCGAAGATGTAGCCCTGTGACTCACGACAATCTTGTGCCAGATCTGGTCGTGAGGATCATCATCCTGATTCAGCCAGATGACCTTCGGCCGCGGCGTCATGATTTCGCGCACCGGCAATTAATCGAGTTCCAAGGCGCTGTGAACGATGTCGCTTTCCACCTTGTTGAACGCGCCAGCGCGGACACCCTCCTGCATCATCACGCGCACTGCAGCAGTCGCCACGGAAGTCGTGGTAATTCCAACTCGAACCGTTGAATCGGAAGTCAGCGTCCCACGTGACGCATCCCCGGTCGAGCTCCAATCCCTGCACTTGGAATTCCGTAGCCGCGTCGAGCCGCCTCCGAATCCCCAATCCTCGCTATCGTACGGAATTCCTGCGTCTTCGAGGTAATAGCTCGACCGCGTGTCATCCCTTTCATTAAGGAAGTAGTGCACAGGATCAACGGACACGGGGATGTCAATCGCGTGAAACGGCCTTGCGGCTCGTTCAGAGCACTGGTTCATTGCAGCGGCTGAGGCGATGCCGTAATTTATGCGCGGCATGAGCGAAGGGATTCGATTCTTAATGTCTCCGCCCGATTTCTACGAGGTGGAATACGTCATCAACCCATGGATGGAAGGCAACATCCACAAAGCCTCGCAGGAGCAGGCGACCAGACAGTGGCAGGCCCTCTACAACTTCCTTAAGGAACGTGTCCGGGTCGAAATCGTGCCGCCCCAGCCCAACCTTCCCGACATGGTTTTTACGGCGAACGCGGGCGCGGTTCTCGGCCGGAAGGTTGTTCTCAGCCGTTTCTTTCATCGGGAACGCCAGTCCGAAGAGCCGCACCTCAAACAGTGGTTCAAGAAGGCGGACTTCGAATTGTTCGAGTTGCCGCCGGACCTTCCGTTCGAGGGCGCGGGCGACGCGCTCATGGACCGGGGCGGTGGATGGCTTTGGGCCGCTTACGGAAGCCGGACTGAACTGGACGCTCACGTCCATCTGGCGCGCTTTTTGGAGGTGGAAGTCTGTTCGCTTCGCTTGACGGATCCGCGTTTTTATCACCTCGATACCTGTTTTTGTCCGCTCGAGGGCGGCTGGCTGCTCTATTACCCGGCGGCATTCGATACCTATTCGAATCGCCTCATCGAACAACGCGCCCCCAAACGCATTCCCGTCAGCGAACCGGACGCGATTCGGTTCGCCTGCAATGCGGTCAATTTTGGCAACACCATCGTGCTGAACCCGGTCAGCCTCGATCTGCGCGCGCAACTTCACGGCGCCGGTTACGAGGTCTTTGAATTTCCGCTGGGCGAGTTTATGAAGTCCGGCGGCTCGGCCAAATGCCTCACCTTGCGCCTCGATGAGCCTGTTCCCGAAGGGGCCCGCCCGCTTTGCACCGTGCAAAGCCGAAAGTTGCGGCTGGAAGGTCATCTGCTCGACTCCGGGTTATTGGATCGGGCTTTGGAACTGACCATTCAGAGCGGCGGCAGTTTCCAGATTCAAAGCTTCAAGCTTGGCAAACAACGCCAAAGCACTTCCACCGCCGAGATCAACGTTTCGGCCCCTTCCGGCGAAGTCCTGGACAAGATCGCGGGCCAACTGATCGACCTTGGCGCGGTGGCCGCCCCTCGCGAGCAAAGTGATGCCGAACTCAAGCCGGTCACCCATCCCGGCGTGGCTCCCGACGATTTTTATGCCACCAATATTTACCCCACCGAAGTGCGCATTGCCGGGCGCTGGCTTCGAGTTCAGGATCAGCGCATGGACGGAATCGTGACCGTGAGCCGTCCAACCGGTGCCGGCGCCGACGGGGTCGTGGCCCGCTGCAAGCTTCTTCGTGACCTGGTTTCGGGGGAGGAGGTCGTGGTCGGCAGTTCCGGCATTCGGACGGTGCGCAAGACAGAAGCCCGGGACGCCCGGGGAGCGCAGCCGACTGAAAAGGAATTTGCGTTCATGCGCGGCGAAGTATCGAGCGAACGCCGCGTCGAGCTTGTGGTCGAGCAGATTTCCTGGGAAATGCATCGTATTCGCGGCCAGGGCGGCCGGATCGCCGTGGTGGCGGGCCCGGTCGTCATCCACACCGGCGGCGGGGAATATCTGGCCTGGCTGATTCGCAACGGTTACGTGCAAGCGCTCCTTGGAGGCAACGCCATTGCCGTGCACGACATCGAGCAGACTCTCTTTGGCACCTCGCTCGGGCTGGACCTGAAGCGTGGCAACTCGGTCCGGGGCGGACACAGACATCATTTGCGCGCCATCAATACCATTCGCCGTTGCGGCGGGATCGCCCGGGCGGTCGAGCAAGGCGCGCTCACGAGCGGTGTCTTCTATGATTGTGTCCGCAACCATGTTCCATTTGCCCTGGCAGGTTCCATTCGGGACGACGGCCCGCTTCCGGAAACGGAGATGAATTTGATCCAGGCCCAGGCGGATTGCGCGCGATTGATTCGCGGCGCGGAGATGATCCTGATGCTCTCCTCCATGCTCCACTCGATCGGCGTGGGCAATATGACTCCGGCCGGGGTGCGGCTGGTGTGTGTGGATATCAATCCCGCCGTGGTGACAAAACTGGCGGACCGCGGATCCATTGAATCGGTGGGCGTCGTTACGGATGTGGGTCTGTTTCTAAACACGCTGACGCAGCGTCTGCGCAAGCTGGAGGAGAAGGGGGAGGCGCATGAACGTGTTACAACCTGAAATCCTGGCCAAAGGGAGGGAGATTTTCGCCCGCATGGCCGGCCAAAAGACGCGGGTGTTCGGCGCCCGCAACCTCACCGGGCTGCTCATGGACTGGTCCATGCAGAACGAAGCCCTCAAGGTGCAACTGTTCCGCTTGGTCGATGTTCTGCCCGCGCTTCGATCATCCCGGGAAGTGGCGAGCCATGCCCGCGCTTATCTGGGCGAGGACGCCATTGGGCTGCCGGGGTGGGTCCGTTTTGGGGTCCGGCTGGCGCCTTCGATGCCATGGCTGGCCGCCTGGGGGGCCCGGAAGGGTGTGCGGCAGGTCGCGCGCACGTTCATTCTCGCCCGGAACGGGTCCGACGCCATTCCCAGGCTGCGACGCATGCGCGAACGGCCGATCGCTTTTACCATCGACATCCTGGGCGAGACGGGGGTGAGCGAGCGCGAGGCGGACGTTTACCAGAATCGTTACATGGAGTTGATCGAGCGCCTGGCCAAAGAAGCCGCCACCTGGTCGCCAGTGGGCCAAATCGATCAGGACGACCGCGGGCCGCTTCCAAAGGTGAACGTTTCCGTAAAGGTTTCGGCGCTCTATTCGCAAATCCATCCGGCGGATCCTGAAAGGGCCATGGTGGAATTGTCCAAGCGGCTTCGTCCGCTGCTTCGTCGCGCCAAAGAGCTGGGCGTGTTCATCAACTTCGACATGGAAAGCACCGCCTTGAAGCAACTGACGCTGGATCTCTTCAAGCGTTTGCTGGACGAAGGGGAGTTTCGCGATTTCCAGCATGCAGGCATTGCGCTCCAGGCTTATTTGCGGGAGAGCGAGCGCGATCTCGAACAGCTCATTGCCTGGGGCAGGTCGCGCGACCGCCGCATCACTGTCCGGTTGATCAAGGGGGCTTATTGGGATTACGAGACCGTGATGGCTGCGCAGCGCGAGTGGCCGGTGCCCGTATTCGAGCATAAATGGGAGACGGACGCGAACTACGAGCGGCTGGCCGGGCGCATGTTGGCGAATCGGCAATGGATCGATTGCGCGTTTGGCACGCACAGTGTTCGGAGCATTGCCAGTTGTCTGGTGCAAGCGGAGCGGCTGGGGGTGACGGCGGGAGGTTATGAGATTCAGATGCTTTATGGGATGGCCGAGCCGATCAAGGAAGCCTTGGTCGAGATGGGCTTGCGGGTGCGTGAGTACTGTCCGGTGGGCGAAATCCTGCCGGGAATGAGTTATCTGGTCCGGCGGCTTCTCGAGAATACGTCGAACGAAGGTTTCCTGCGGGCGACGTTCAGCGAAAAGGCCGCGCCGAGCGAACTTTTGGAAGATCCCGAAGCCATTGGAGCAAAAGAGCGGGCCATCGCGGGGAATGGTGAACTGCTGTCTCCTTCCGAGCAGGTCGAGCCACTCGACGGCGAACGAGCGCCGAATCGCGCCCCTTTCGCGAACGAGCCGCATACCGATTTTACCATCGCTGCGAACCGGCGCGCGATGCGGGACGCCCTTGATTACGTGCGGCAAAGGCTGGGGCGCACGTATCCTCTTGTGATTGGCGGAAAGGCAGTTTCTACCACCGCGCAAATCATTTCTCTCAACCCGGCCCGCCCGAGCGAAATTGTGGGCCGCGTTTCAAAGGCCGGCCGCGCGGAAGCGGCCGCCGCGCTCGCGGCCGCCCGCAGCGCATTTCCTGCGTGGCGCCGAATGCCGGTCGCTGAGCGGGCCGCTCTTCTCGAATGCGCTGCCGAACTGATGCGAGAGCAGCGTTTTGAGCTTGCGGCGCTCGAGGTTTTTGAGACCGGCAAGAGCTGGACGGAAAGCGATGCGGACGTGGCTGAAGCCATCGATTTCTGCAGGTTTTACGCGCGCGAGATGCGGCGGATCGCTTCGTGCCGCTACGTGGTCCCGGGCGAAACGAGCATCCATCATTACGTTCCGCGGGGCATTGCCGTCGTGATTGCCCCCTGGAATTTTCCTTTGGCCATCTTGTGCGGGATGACCACAGCGGCCCTGGTGACGGGGAATGCGGTGATCATGAAGCCGTCCGAGCAGTCAGTCGTGATTGGCGCCTGGTTTATGGAGATTCTGCAGCGCGCCGGCGTGCCCGATGGCGCCATTAACTTCCTGCCCGGTCCCGGCGAAGAAGTGGGCGCTTATCTGGTGGATCATCCGGAAGTTGACCTGATCGCTTTTACCGGCTCGCGCGAAGTTGGCTTGAAGATTTACGAAGCCGCCGGCCGAACGCGCCCCGGGCAGAAGCAGCTCAAGAAGGTCATCTGCGAAATGGGCGGCAAGAATGCCATCATCGTCGATTGCGACGCGGACCTGGACGAGGCCATTCCGGGCGTGCTTGCCTCGGCGTTTGGTTACCAGGGTCAGAAATGTTCGGCGCTGTCTCGATTGATCGTGCTGGAGGCATGTTACGATCGTTTTGTGGCGCGGTTGATTGAAGCGGTGCGCAGCCTTCGGACGGGTTTGCCGGAGGAATCCGGCACGGTGATTGGGCCGGTCATCGACCGGGCGGCATTCGAGAGAATTCAGAGCTGCATCGACATTGGAAAAGGGGAAGCCACGCTGGCTTTTCAAGGAGAGGTCCTTCCGGGTGACGGGTATTTCATTCCGCCCACCATTTTCACCAACGTGCCTTCGGAGGCGCGGATCGCGCGGGAAGAGATCTTCGGGCCCGTTCTGTGCATCTTCCGGGCGCGAGATCTGGATGAGGCATTGGTTCTGGCCAACGACAGCGATTACGGTTTGACCGGTGGGTTGTATTCGCGGGATCCGGGAAACATCGCCCGTGTGGCCGCCGAGATGGAGGTGGGCAACCTCTACATCAACCGCGGCCTCACCGGCGCACTCGTGGCCCGGCATCCCTTTGGCGGATTCAAAATGTCCGGCGGCGGCACCAAAGCCGGAGGGCCGGACTACCTTCAACATTTCCTCTTTCCGCGGGTCGTGACCGAGAATCGGATGCGCCGCGGCTTCGCGCCGGAGGAATAGGCCGTCGCAAAGTCAGCTTTTCTTCGAAGTCGTGGCGAAGAACGTTTGGACGCTCTGCGCGATTTGTGTCCCCGAGCATTTTGGGCAGCGAATTCTTTTCCTGGTGTGTTCCGCCATGCTCATGCTCAAGCTGAATTTCTTACCGCATTTTTTACAGGTGTATTCGTAAGTCGGCATATGCAACAAAAGGCAACGAGTTCGGAAAGCTTCTAATCAAATTCTGTTGTTTGGGCAAGAGGCGATCTCTCCCGCTCAGCCGGAACTCACCGGGTCACACGATAGATCAGAAAGAGCTCATGGCCGACGCGCCGCAACGACTTCAATTTGAGGCGCGCTGCATTGGCAAGCCGTTCCGCGCCCCTATGGTCGGCCAGCGTCGGGGCTTCCGCGCCGCCCAGGATCAACGGGCAGAGCGTCGCATAGACTTCATCCACCAAACCAGCCTCGAACAACGCGCCATTGACCTCGCCTCCGCCTTCGCAAAGCAATCGCTTCACATTCCATTCGCGGCGCAGCCAGCGCAGCGCCCGGGCAAAGTCCACTTCCTGCCGGCCGAAGACTTCGACATGCGCGCCCAGCGCTTCGAGCCGGGCCCGCGCCTCCAGGGGCGCGCGCTCCGAGGTCAGCACGATGATCGGCGAGAACCTGTATTTGAAGATCCTGGCCTGAGGATCGACCGACCCGGAGCCGCTCACAATCACCCGCAGATTATATTCGGTGAGGCCTTTTTTGATCCTCTGGCGACGATACTTGAGGCCGCCCGGCCCCAGCGTCACCGGGGATGAATCCACTGTGCGCGCGCCGGACATGACGGCATCCGCGCCGGTGCGAAGCTCCATGAGAAGCCGCTGGTCGTCTTTGCTGCTGAAAGGCTCGAAGCGCCGGTTGGCGGGCGCGATCTTCCCGTCTGCCGTCATCGCCACATTTAAATAGACAAATGGCCGTCCGAGACGGTGTCCGCGTCGCGAAAGCATGAACGTCGTTTAGCGAGGCGAAGCTGAAGAGAAAAGCGAAATGAGACGCCTCAAACCCCGTGACTTCCGCTTTTGGCCGCTTTCTGGCATAATCTTTAACCGTGTCGGTCAGTGAACAAATTCGGAAAAAGCTCGGTGAATTGCCCCATCGTCCGGGGGTGTATCTGATGAAGGATCGCTTTGGCACGGTCATTTATGTGGGCAAAGCCCGCGATTTGCGGAAGCGCGTCAGTCAATACTTCCATCCCTCGCGCCGGATGGGTTGGGACCTGAAGTTCCGCGCCCTGATCGAGGCCATTCATGATCTCGATGTTCATGTGGTGCGCAGTGATCCGGAAGCGATGTTGCTGGAAGGGCGTTTGATCAAGGAATTTCAACCCCGCTACAATGTCAGCTTTCGCGATGACAAACGTTTTCTGCTCCTGAAGGTAAATCTGAACGATCCGATTCCACGGTTTACGCTCACGCGTTTGAAGCAGGAGGATGGGGCGCGCTATTTTGGGCCGTTCGCGAATGCGGGGGCTTTGCGGAACACGCTCACCCTGATCCGGCGTCAGTTCAACCTTCGCGGATGCCGCGCCCTGACGCCGACTGAAGTGGATTACCGGCATTGCCTTTATGCGAATCTAAAACATTGCACCGCGCCCTGCATCGGCAACGTCACCCGCGAGCAATACGTCCAACAGGTGCGCGCCGCCTGCGATTTTTTGGACGGCCAATGCGAAGAGCTTCAGGAGCAGCTCGATCGGGAAATGCAAAGGGCGGCCGCCGCCCAGGAATATGAGAAAGCAGCTGAACTGCGCGACATGATCGGAGATCTCCGGCGCACCACCGAGAAAACCAAAAAGTTCGTTCGCACCCCTTACAGTCTGCCTGTGGCCATCGAGCCGGAACGTGATTTGGGCGAGCTGGCAAACGTTCTTCAACTGCCGGGATCGCCGGAACGCATTGAAGGTTTCGACATTTCGAATATCAGCGGCACTTTCGCGGTGGCATCGATGGTCAGCTTCAGGAATGGGCGGCCGGACCGGGCCGGTTACCGGCGCTTCAGGATGAAAACCGTCGTGGGCCAGGACGATTTCGCCTGCATGGCGGAAACGATTCGACGCCGTTACGGCCGCCTCAAAGGCGAACAGGATAGCGGCCAGGCCGGCAAATGGTCGAGCGTGCCGGACTTGATCCTGATCGACGGCGGCAAAGGGCAGTTGAACGCGGCTCGCGAGGAATTGGCCAAGCTCGGCTTCAGCGGCATTCCAGTGATCGGCCTTGCCAAGGAGTTCGAGGAAATTTATCGGCCGGGCGAAAAGGAGCCGCTCCGGCTGCCTGAAAACTCCGGCGCTTTGAAGTTGCTTCAGCGCGTCCGGGACGAATCGCACCGGTTCGCCAACACCTACAATGCCCAACTCCGGCTGAAGCGCATTTCCGAAAGCATTCTCGACGAGTTCCCCGGCATCGGCGAGCAAAGGAAAGCCGCGCTCCTCAGGAAATTCGGTTCCATCCAACGTCTTCGCCTCGCGACCGTGGAGCAAATTGCCGCTGTGCCCGGTTTTGGTGGAAAGGCGGCGGCGGAATTGAAGGCATTTCTCGAAGCCCGGACTGTGCGCGAGGAAACTTTGGACGACTCGGACCTGGGGTAATCGCTTTAAGCGATGGCCTTGACTGCCTGGACAGCGAGGTAAAGCGCCAGCAGGATCAGCCCCACCAGCATTGACCAAATGAGGGCGAGAACGATACCCATTCCCAACGCGACGCGCCGTGGAGGACGCTCTGTCAGGCCCCGATGAAACGAGCCTTCGATCAGCCGCAGATTTCGCATATTCGCCTTCCAGACCGCATCGAAAAGATCACCGAGCACGGGAACCGCCCCCACCAGAGCGTCCACCGCCACATTCTTGACCATTCGCGCCAGCACTCGCTTCGGAATTCCCAGACAGGCTGCCTCCCAGATTAAATAAAAGGATAATGCCGAGGCACAAAAGTCGCCCACCCAGGGAACCAAGCCCATCAGCGGATCCAACCCGATCCGATACCCGCCCGGGAGGAGAATGGATTGATCGAGCAACGAGCTCAGGAAACGAATGCGGGCCAGACGCGGATGTTCGGGAAGGCGCTGGGCTTTCTGCGATTCAATGTTTGCCATCTTCGATTCCATGGAGCCGTTCCATCAACCAAACTTTTGCGCGGACCTTAATGCGGCGGAATAGATCATCGTTGCGTTTCATGGTACTCGATATTGTGGGAATCTCCAGTTCGGCCGGTTCTTGAATCCCCCCAAATACAATTCCGCCACCCGAAGCTTCTTCGCGCTCTCCTTCCTCCGCGGCGCCAATTGCCGTAAGATTCGCCGAGCGCGTCGCGATGGGTGTGGCGGGTTGCGACTGGCATCCTCCGGGAAATCTGTTTATGGTCGCTCTTGTGAGGCGCTGGATTGTTTTGATCTGGTTTTGCCCGGTGCTTGCGGTTTCCGGAAGCGAAGCGGTGGACTTCGCGCGGGAGATTCGCCCGCTTCTGAACAAGCATTGCGCGGCTTGTCATGGCGGCGTGAAACAGGCAAGCGAACTGTCTTTTGTTTATCGCGACAAAGTCCTCAGCCCGGCCAAATCCGGGAAAATTCCGGTGGTTCCGCGCAAACCGGACGAGTCAGAGTTGGTTCTCCGCGTCACCACCCGCGATGAGAACGAGCGCATGCCTCCGCCGGAGCACGGCCCGAGGCTGGAAGAGGCGGAGATCGCCCGGTTGCGCCAATGGGTGCAGGAAGGCGCGCCCTGGAAGGAACATTGGGCCTTTCTACCGCCCAAGCCGCAGTCGCTGCCTCAAGTGAACAACCCCGACTGGTGCCGGCAGCCGATGGACTGTTTTATTCTGGAGCGGCTCGAGCAGACCGGCTTGCAACCTTCACCCGAAGCGGACCGATTGACGTGGCTTCGTCGGGTCACGTTCGATCTGATTGGCCTCCCTCCATCGCTCGATGAGGCGCGCGCTTTCGTCGCGGACGAATCGAAGAACGCCCACGAGAAAGTAGCGGATCGTCTGCTGGCTTCGCCCCGATTCGGTGAACGCTGGGCGGCGTTGTGGCTGGACCTGGCCCGCTATGCGGACTCGCAAGGCTATGAAAAGGACAGCCTGCGCACGATGTGGCCGTATCGCGATTGGTTGATCCGCGTCTGGAACGCGGACATGCCTTACGACCAATTCACAATCCGCCAAATCGCCGGCGACCTTTTGCCCGAGGCCTCGATGGAGGACAGGATCGCCACCGGCTTTCATCGCAATACACCCACCAATTCCGAAGGAGGCACCGATGACGAAGAGTTTCGAGTGGTGGCGGTGATCGATCGGGTGAACACCACCTGGCAGGTTTGGCAGGGGATCACCTTCGGCTGCGTGCAATGCCATTCCCACCCCTACGACCCAATCGAGCACGACGAGTATTACCGCTTTCTGGCCTACTTCAACACGAGCCGGGATTGGGACCTGCGCAGCGACGATCCGCGCCTCTCCGTGCCGCTGTCCGAGAACGACTTCACCCGCGCCCGCGAATTGGACCGGCGAATGAGCCAACTGCGGCGCGAGGAGTTGGACATTACTGAGAAGATGACCGCGAACGCCGGCCAATGGCAGCCGCTCAAGCCCGATCTGGCGGCATCCACCAAGCTGACAGAGCTGGTGGTAACCGAAGACGAGACCGGCGCAGCCGAAGTGCTGACCGAAGGAACCGTGTCTCACGACTCGCGCTTCACACTTGAGTTTCCTTTGCCGGAAGGGCTGGATCGCCTGACGGCTTTGCGCATCGGGGTGCTTCCCCGCAATATGGCAAAAGCGCCATCGAGTCCTGAGCTGGGATTCACTATCTCGCACCTGCGCGCTCAGGTCGTCACAAGCGAAACGGCCGGGAGGATTGGAGACGAGGAACCGGCCGAAGACGGGAATGGCAAAAAGGGGGGAAAGGAAAACAACCCCGCGCCATTGCCGGGCGAGATTCTCTTCGCGGTCGCATTGGGCGATGAGTTGGAACCGTTCGATGATCCACAAGCCACCCTGAATGCGGACAAGCCCGGTTGGGGTGCCATACCACGCATCATGCATCCGCGCCGTCTGGTTCTCGTGCCTCCGGAGCCGGTATCGCTGCCTCGAGGCGCCAGGTTGCGACTTGTGATCCGGCAGGAGAACGCGCCGAACGATCTGGCGCCGCTGGTCATGAATCGCAGCCGTTACGCCATCACGGCGAACGATGCATGGACGACCCTGGTGAAGGACAAGGAGTTTCAAAGACGGCGCGATGAAATCAAAAACATCGCCCGCGAGCGATCTGCGATCAAAGGCGCCTTGCTGCCGGTGATGGCGGAGCAGGAAGCGGGTCTGCGCCGCCAGAGCGCGGTGTTTGTGCGGGGGAATTGGCTCGAGAAAGGCAGTGAGGTCTCGCCCGGGCTGCCAGGAATCTTTTCTTCTCTGCGGGAGGAGGCTTCGGCGGACCGCCTGTCTTTCGCCCGATGGCTGGTGTCGCCCGAGAACCCGCTGACGGCGCGCGCGGCGGTGAACCGGGTTTGGGAACAGTTGTTTGGTTTAGGCCTGGTCGAGACGCTGGAAGACTTTGGGAGCAGCGGGCAGTCTCCTTCGCATCCCGGATTGCTGGACTTTCTGGCGCTGCGTTTCCAGAACGAGCAGGCCTGGAGCAGAAAGAAGCTGCTGCGGGAACTGGTCCTGTCGGCCACATATCGTCAAACTGCCCGCGTCACCTCCGAATTGCGGGAGCGTGATCCGCGGAATCGTTTGCTGGCGCGCGGACCGCGCAGCCGTTTAAGCGCGGAGATGGTTCGCGACAATGCGCTGGCTCTGGCCGGGCTGCTCTCGGACCGAATGCACGGGCCGTCCGTGATGCCGCCGCAGCCTGAGGGAATCTGGCGCGCGGCGCGCAGCAATCTGAAATGGGAAGAGTCCAAAGGTGAGGACAGGCTTCGCCGGGCCATCTACACCTATTGGCGGCGTTCGAGCCCGTATCCGGGCATGCTTGCGTTCGATGCGCCAGCGCGGCTGGTGTGCAACCCGCGGCGCATGATCACCAACACACCATTACAGGCGCTCGTCACCTTGAACGATCCGGTTTACATGGAAGCCGCAGTTGGCCTGGCGCGGCGGATGCGCGCTGAGGGCGGTTCGACGGCGGCGGGCCAGGTGGCTTACGGATACGAGCTCGCCACCGGACGGAAGCCTGATGACAAGATCGTGGGCGATCTTCTTGCATTACATGCAAAGGCGATGACGGATTATCGGGCGAATCCGGAATTGGCCGACAGGCTGGCAGGGAACGCGGAGATGAGCGCGCTCGCGCTCGTGGCAAATGCCATTCTGAACCTGGATATCGTGCTGACAAAATGAAAAGCGGGCCGTTTACTTTCAGTTGTTCGATAAGGGAGGGGTTTCGGCAGGAGTTGCTTCCGAATCTGACCCGCCGCCACTTTCTCCAACGTTGCGGCACAGGATTGGGGGCGTTGTGGCTGAGCCAAAGCGGCCTGGCGAAAAGCGCAGGCACCGTCCAGCGCGATCCGGCCCGCCCGACCGCGCCGTTGCCACCGCCCGGGCACCGGCGGGTCAAGCATGTGATTTATTTACACATGACGGGAGCGCCCAGCCAGCTCGACTTGTTCGATTACAAACCGACTCTGACAAAGCTCAGCGGAAAGGATTGTCCGAATGAGTTTCTGGAAGGGAAGCGCTTTGCGTTCATCACCGGGGTTCCTCAATTGCTCGGCCCCCTCTTTCCCTTCCATCAGGAAACCAAAACCGGTCTTTGGATTTCGGATCGCCTGCCGTATTTCGAGCGTGTTTTGGACCGTGTTTGCCTGGTGAAGACAATGCAAAGCGACCAGTTCAATCACGCTCCGGCGCAACTGCTCGTTCACACCGGAAATCAAAATCTCGGTTACGCCAGCATCGGTTCATGGGTGCTTTATGGACTGGGGAGCGAGAACGAGAACATGCCGGGCTACGTGGTGTTGCTTTCCGGAGGCCAAAATCCGGATGCCGGCAAAGCGGCCTGGAGCAGCGGCTTTCTGCCCTCGGTGTATCAGGGAGTGCAATGCCGCAGCGAAGGCGACCCGATCCTGTATCTGTCCAATCCGCCGGGTGTGACGCGGGAGCTGCGCGGCAGTGTGGTCGATACGATCAGGAAACTGAACGAACAGACCTATCAGGAGGTGGGCGACGCTGAAACCGTGACGCGGATCGCGCAGTATGAGATGGCCTTTCGCATGCAATTGGCGGCCAGCGATGCGATGGATTTATCGCAGGAACCGGAACGTATCCACAGGCTTTACGGAACGCGGCCTGGCAAGGAAAGTTTTGCGAACAACTGCCTGCTGGCGCGCCGACTGGTGGAGCGCGGCGTGCGTTTCGTCCAATTGTTCGATTGGGGTTGGGATCATCATAGCGGGTTGAACGATGCTTTCCCGAAAAAGTGCCGGGAAATGGACCAACCGATGGCCGCGCTGCTCCTCGATCTGGAAGAGCGCGGCTTGCTGGACGAAACAGTGGTGATCTGGGGCGGCGAGTTCGGCCGCACGCCCATGCAGGAAAACCGCGGCGGCGTGGCGGCAACTTCAGCCGGACGCGATCATCACGTCGATGCCTTCACGATTTGGATGGCGGGAGCGGGAGTAAAACACGGGTTCAGTTACGGGGAGACGGACGAGATTGGCTTCGGGGTGGCGAAGAACCCGGTGCATGTTCGCGACTTTCACGCGACCGTCCTTCATCTCCTGGGGCTGGACCATCATCAGCTCTCCTTTCAGCACCAGGGACTGGACCAACGCCTGACCGGCGTCAAACCGGCTCATGTCGTGCCGGATTTGCTGGCGTGAGGAACGCAGCCGACGCGAGAATCAGCGCTGGCGGCTCCTGTTATGGGCCGCATCCTTCCATTCCAGCCTGCTGACAACGGGTTTGTGGTCGGAAGCATCGCTTTCGAGAATGCGGCTCTGCAACGTTCGAAGTTCGCCGC
>CAZCUL010000384.1:0-2869 GCA_964501475.1 uncultured Verrucomicrobiota bacterium
TGAACTCGTCCCATAGGTCGAAGGAGATCGCGATGGCCACCGGCGCGTTCGACGGAATCGTGCGCCGCAGCAATCCATAATTTGCCGCCTTGCCGCCAAAATATTTGATGTCGGATGGAACGAGGCCCTCGGCGGGAGACCAGTAAGTGCCAAACGGCTGTTTGGGAGTGTAGTTCAGCGGAGGCGGGGATTTCAGATCGAGAATCTCAGCCTCCAGTTCCGGATCCGTAGCGGGATCCCATTCCACAACCAGCGCCCGCGAAACCCCAAAAAGAGAAAAGTCCGCTTGCAGCACAACTTGACGGTTGGTCAGTTGCAGTACGCGTGTGCGTTCTGTTTCATTGACGAAATAAATGAAGGGCACGCCGTAGGAACGGGCAAGAATTGCGACATGCGAGTTGGCTGTCGAAGGCGCGAGGGAAATGATGCCGGCGACGTAAGGTAGTTCTGCCGGAATACCATCAGTGATCAGAATGTCGTCTGGCCTGAGTTGTCCGCTGGCGTAAGTTGCGCCCACGTTTGTGGCCGCGACAAACACCAGCCGTCCCAAAGCCCAACCTCCCGAATAGGAGATGTCACCCCAAGCCCACCGCTCCGCCGTGCTCACAATAATTCCATTCGACGCGAAGTAGGCGCGGTTGATGAATTCGCTTCGCGCGGATGCAACACGGCAATCTGCGTCCAATCGTTCAGGTTCGACGAGGCTTCGAGCGTAAGCACGGACCGATATGGAGCTCCACGCGCCACCAGCGGTCGGTTTCGCCTCGCAGCGACTAAAAACGAAATTCCGCCGACAAGCCGTGTTGCGCTAAGGACAGAACTCCGAACAGGAGCAAGAAGGCTAGGTGCCCGGTGCAAGGATGATGTTTTGGACGCTGTGCCATTTCCATTGGCCTTCGCGCGTCACTTGGTTTTCGGGCTATCATGGTTGCGGCGGCACCGGCGCGCGTTGCTCGATATTGCGAAAAAATCGGATGCCGTTTGTTAACTCCAGGTCCAGAACACGGACCAGGCCGTTGGTCAGTTCCAAAGAGTTTGGAATTGGTTCCCAAACACTCTGCGGCGACAAATTTGTCCCGGCGAGCACGCCGAGGCCGGAGAGTCGTTCACTCGAAATCGCGCTGCCATCGACATTGCTAAGTATCAATTCACGCCCTTCGCCAAAAAGCTCGGTGAACTCCAGACGAAGTGGTTGCGGCCATGAGGGTGAAAACTCCGAGGTGTTTCCGAGCGGATCGGTAGCAGTCGCTGTGACATAGAAGTCCCCAAGCGGGAAAGGGAGCGTCACATCAAAAGTTCCATTTCCATTCTCATCGGTCGTCACGCTGGCGCTGCCCAGGTAACGCTCACCTTCGCCGTGACCAGAGATGTCGCCTTCTGTGTTTCCGTAAAAATCCAGCGTGTATTGAGTATTGGACTGACTGTTCAACCAGCCTTGAATGGTGGTCGTTGTCGAAGTGATGACTGCGTTGGTGATGAGCGGAAAATTTTGAAAGAGATTTGCTCCAAAATCCCCGTCACCCAAATCGTTTGTGGTTACGCCGGGAGGTGGAGGGAGACCAATGAGGTCAATACCGAGCCGACGATTTGAGGAAATCCGATTTCCCCGGATCGAGTTGTTCTGCGAGAGAAAGAAGTCAATCTGCACCCCATCAGAGTTATTGAAAGCAATGACGTTGCCCTCGCCTGTGTTGGTGCCTCCAATTCGAATGTCCGAGACATGGCCAACAACGTGAATTCCCGGTCCTTGATTGCCCAAGTTCCCTGTGCCCGAAACGTCCGTTCCAATGAAGTTTCCGGCCACTTGATTGAACCGCGCACCATCATCGAACGTGATGCCTGCCTGCGAGTTCCCTGAAATCACATTGCGATCACCGGGAACTGTTCCGCCGATCATCGTGTTCTCGGTTTCTTCCAGTTGAATTCCCTCGCCGTTGCTGTAGATGAAACAGCCCGCAACAATGCAGTTGTCGCCTGAGACGTAAATTCCCTGGCGCTGGAAATTCGAGATGCGTAATCCGCGAACCGTGGCAGCCGTTCCCAAGTCCAACCCTGCCTGGTTAACGGTGACAAGTGAACCGTCCAGTTCAATCAGCCAATTCGCGTCATTCCCGTTGGAAAGCGTCTTGGCGCTTGCGCCTGGTTGGGTAAATCCATCGATGGTAACGGAACGTGTGATTCGCGGGAGCGCGGAAAGCATCCTAATCACTCGCAGGCCACTGCCCGGAATATTGAATGAGATCGTGTTCGTCGCCGCAGTGCCGTCGGAATCCAGAATGGCCTGCCGAAAGGAGCCCGGCCCTAAGTCGTTCGTGTTCAGGACTGTGAAAGTTGCGGCTGGGATGGCGGCCACGAGATGGAACATCCCGAAGAAACACACTAAAGATTTCATACGTTTTAGAATGCTTTGTGTGGTAGGCCGATGAGTGAGACAGGCGCCCACGTCGTCTGTTGAGCGAGCGCTGCAAGTCGTCCTTGGGCTGGCTGGGCGCATACTGAAAGACGCCGCCGACCTTGCGGCGGGTCAGGTAGCCTTTCTTGCGAAGTCGCTCCATCACGTTGAGAACTGTCGTGCGTGTGTGTCCTCTAGTCTCGAGCGCGTGGCCGGCGGTCACGGGATGGTGATCGGCGATGTACCGGAGAATCTCCATTTCGCCCCGGCCGATGTTCGGTGGTTCTGATGACAAGGTGCTCATCTCTGACGATACCTGTCGTCAGACTATGGTTGCCTACGCTAGTCCTTCAACAAGCGTGATTATTCAGCTTGAAAAAATAAAAAACTCGAAAGGCCCGTAAATATTGGTTGAAATGCGTTTATCAAGAACACCAAACAACCAACAAAAGGCCATTTCGAGTGAAAAGAACCTAC
>CAZCUL010000385.1:0-2515 GCA_964501475.1 uncultured Verrucomicrobiota bacterium
ACCGGGCAGCCGAGAACGGTCGCCTGTGGAGGTAATGTTCGTTTCACGCTGGGCGAGACTGAACCCGATCCTGTCAACCTCTGTCAACCTCTTTTTTGCAACCTTTTTTCCCGTTCCTCGATCCACCGCTCCAAAGCCGACACCGCCACCCAGCCCCGAGCGAAAAACCACAACTCCGCAGGCTTGTGCCGACTCCGCCGGGCCGCTTCCCGACTGACGCCAACAATCTCGCCAATGAACGACGTAGGCACCAAAGGCCCGTGTTCCTTGACCGCTTTGCGAAATCTCTCAATCTCAATCACGTTCAACGCTTTCATTTGGCCACTTGCTTGGCCAGCCGGCCAACCAAACGCCAGAAGAATTTCTCCGGTCCCCTACATTTCCCCGGTCCCCGGAATCGCGATAACGATTTGCCGGATCCAAATCCGTTCCGCTTTTAGCAACCGGCGAAATAGACATCCTGTCAACCGCTCAACAACCACATAAGGGGAAAAATATTATCAAACCTACCGAACCGCGCCACGGTCCCAAACGAACGACACGAATCAGCCTCAACCCCCTCCTCGTTCGTTCGGGACCGTGGCGCGGAACACCGAACACCATAACGGCACCAACGCTCAATCCGGCCTGATACCATTCGCAAGACAACTCGCTTCAGTAGCCGCCTTCACCGCGACAGTCTCCAAACCGTCAAGACGTTCGTTCAACACGCTAAGAATCGCTACCAACCGCAAAGCGAACACTTCCGGCGAATCAGACGTTGCCGCCTCCCGAATCATATCGTCAATCTGTTGTGTTGTTCTCATTACACCTTTCCTTTTCGACGGCGAACCGCCTCACTGAATTCATCCACTGTGCAGACCTGCACCTTGATCCCATCAAACACCCTGATTGCCATCCCGACCGCTCCCGACCTGGTCGAACTCCAATAACGCTCGCCGGCGATCAGCAGATAGAACCCCGCCCGACAACGTTTCCGTCGTGTGACTCGCACTTGAATGGACACTTTCACGGCAATTCCTCCGCTGATAGCCCTTCGTCACCGTCGTTGCTTGTGGTGCGTTCCTGCCGTTCCCGCCGCAACCGCAAAACGTCCTCCATTTGCTCAATCAAAAACCGCGACGCCTGCAACCCCTTCATTCGATAGGCTCTGCCGAACTTGTCCGTCAGCGGTATCGCTTCCTGCTCAGCCCAATAATTCACACACCCGACCAGGTAGAAAACCATCTCCCCTTCCAAAGTGTGAGCCGCCGAAACACCACGCACTAATTCCGCCTTTAAAGCTGCGACCCGTTCCAACATTCTTGGTTTGCTCATAACCTTAAAATGGGTACTGTTTCGATTGTTGTTGCTCCGCCCACTTAACCCGCGCCAATGCCCCGAGCCAAAGCCAATGTTGCCGCCGAAGCCAAGCTTGATAAGCTTCCCCGGTTTGCCCCCGCTTCCTGGCGTCCAATTCCGCCGCCGCCTGGCGATCAGCCCGAGACCGACACGCCGCAAGCAACGCCTGCCAGCGTTTGCCCGACCGATGCCTGGCTTGCTTTCCGTTGCGCGAACTGCCGCGCCGCTGATTCCACTTCCGCCGAAATAACTGTTGCCCGTTTTGTTCGTCCCATCTGCCGTTGCTCATACTTACTGCCTTTCATTTGATAGGTTTTGACCGTTCCCACGACACTAACACACGGTTGACAACTTGTCAACTCTTGTGTTATCGCCGCTTTCTTACCGAACTTAAGCAACGTCCATTTCCCTAGCACTTGACCGGCGATAGCTATCAAACGGCATTGACGCCCCTTATCCCATTCGAGCCGCTGGCGCATGGCCCAGCCCCACTTCTTCCCATAAACCCGCCGGAAATCTTCACCCGATTTCCACCCCAAAGCCCCGGCCCAGGATTGGAGGTGGAGCCGCCAAACCAGACCGCGAAGCGAAACGTAGGAAAACCGAGTCGAGCATTGTGCCACTCCCCGAGAGTAACGCACCAGGCGAAGACCTTTGTCCCGCTCCTCTCGGTTGAGAATATGCTTTTCGATGTATTTGCCAACGTATCGGCCTAACGCTTCACTGGTTGACATCACCGGAAGCAATTCATGCCGGCCGAAGCCAAAACGTTTCATAGCCCCGCGAAGCTCAGCCCACTCCGCCCGCAAACTGGAATTCGCACTCCGATAATCGCGCAACCGAAACGCATCGTGATCCGCTCCCGTCCGAATATCCTGCCGGCAAGCGACCAAAAGATGCATGTGGACCCGCCCGGTCGCCGACCGCTCTAACACGCAAATCGACCCCAGGTAACGCACGGAAAGAAAGTGTGTCCTCAGACTGTGATACCGCCGCTGGAATTCTCGCGGTTCAAGCTTCTCCCTCGATGTCAGCGTTAAGAAACCGATCCTGGACACTCCCCACCGATCCACGAACGCGGCAACATTTGCCCGTAGCGCGAAGGCAGTCTTGCAACCGGTTGTCCCGACCTTCTTTAGCTCGCGAAGCCACGAATCGACCTGGTCAGAGACGC
>CAZCUL010000386.1:0-2714 GCA_964501475.1 uncultured Verrucomicrobiota bacterium
CCAGCGCCGCCTCGTCCACCGTAATCCCCAGCCCGGGTTTCTGAGGGACCTTATAAAAGCCGCCCTTTTCAACCGTAAACGGTTCGACCACGATGTCATCTTCTGCAATGTGCGTCAGGCTGATCGTGAATTCCACTTCGCGCAGCGCGGCGCACTGGTGCGCCTGGAAGACCTGTGATATCCCGGTAAAAAGGCCGTTTTCCACCCACAGCTTCTGGCCCGTAAGTTTGCACAGCTCTGACTTCGCGATCAAAGCCGGACCCCACTGCCAATCCTCGACCACAAAAGCATCGCAAAGAGACTCCAGCATGAAACTGCGTACATCGACCGCCTCATAATGCACCGCCAGGCGCAAACCCAGGTCCTCGCGGATGCGCCGGTAGCCCAGGATATCTTGGTGCGCGATCGGTTGCTCGAAACCCTTCACCTGGCTGAAACGCTGCAAGGCCTCCGCCACGGCAAGAGTTCTGACGGGAGTTCCGAAAGAGCCGTTCGCATCCATGTAAATCTGGTAGTCGTGCGGCACGACTTCGGCGAGGGCGGCCGCCTGCTCGACGGGATCCTCATACGTTCGCGCCTTCACCTTATGCACCATGTAGCCGAGATCGAGGCCGCGCTTGGCTTCCGCCTGCAGCAGGTCCGGCCGCAGGCAATGGCTCCACCAGATTTGCTGGACGGTCGGGCTCGGTTTGGGCGAGAACAATCTCGAAACCGGTACGCCTCCCGCCTGCGCCACGAGATCGTAAATGGCGATCATGAGGCCCGGACCGAGCCTGCCGTCGGGCAGAAATTCCCACACGGAACGGCCCGCCATCTCCGCCAACCGCGCGCGCGGATCTTCCTTCGACTCACCCAGCCCGATCAGTCCGGCGTCGGTGTGGATCTTCCCGATCCAGGGCACATAAGCGGGCCGGGCGGTGTTCTCGCGCCGGTAGTTGTCGAGCATGTTTTCCCGGACGCGCTCGTCGAACGGGACACGCAAGCCAAAAGCCTCCACGCGGGTGATTTTCAGTTCACCGCCGGCGGCGCCCGGCAGCGCGCTCGGCCGGGACAGGCTGAAGCCCAGTCCAGCGGCGGCGGACTGTTTCATCCAGCGGCGGCGAGTTGCTTTCTTCATGCGGTCCTCCTTCAACGGACGCGGTATTTTTCAACCGCGTCATCATCCACCGTCACGCCCAAACCGGGCTGCTGCGGGATATCGTAGAAGCCGTCTTTCATTGTGAAAGGCTCCTTGACGAGGTCGTCCTCGGCGGTAACCGCGGCGTCGACGGTGAATTCAATGCCTCGATACGCCGCCGCCTGATGCGCCTGGACGGCTAAACCGATGCCCGACCAGCAACTGCTCTCGTCCCAAAGCGGGATTTTGTAAAGCTGAGCGTAGGCGTTCTGGCCGAATATCGTGCGCCCCAATGTGGGACTCGCCGTGATGCAAGCGTCGAGTAATCCTTCGCGCGCGACCAACATCGGGTCCACAACTCCCCAGTGCTCTGACAGCCGCAGGGGCACCTTTCCCCTCAGCTCGCGGTAACCTTCCGTGCTGGCCAGCGGCGTCTCCAGCCCGAAATATCCTGGAATCTCGGCCAATTGCTTGCTGTAGTGCAGCGTGCGCGCCACCGAGCCCCAGAAACGATTGGTGTCTCCCCATACACGGTAATCGCTCGGAACCGCGGCGAAGATGGCATGCGCCTGCTCGACCGGGTCTTCCCACGGCCGGATTTTCACTTTGTGAACACGGTATCCCAGGCTCGCGGCGCGCTTGGCCTCCCCGGCGATCATCGCGGGCGGATAGCTGAGGCTCCAGTAGGCCTGAATGATTCGCTTCTTTGGATTGGTGGAGAGCAGCCGGCAAACCGGGAGCCCGGTCGCCTTTCCCAGCAAATCGTAGATTGCCGTCTGCGCGCCGCCGAGCTCGTCGTTGAAAAAATATTCCCACGGAGAGTGCCCCACCATCCCCTTGAGGATGGCCTCGTTACGGCCTTCGCCGATGCCCACCAGTCCTTCGTCGGTGTGGAGCTTGATGACGGTGTGCGGGGAGTGGGGTACGTCCATGTTCTCCCTGCGCCAGTTCAGGATCGCCATCTCGCGAACCCGCTCGTCCCAGGGCACGTGCGTCGGGATGAACTCGTAACGGCTGATCCGCATTCCGATCGTGCTGGCGGGGCTGGCTGCGGCTACCTCGTAGGCGGGCGTGCTGGCGACCCCTAACGCCGCGAGCGATTGCAGGAGATGACGACGATTCAGCTTTGGCATACCACGCTCCTTCGCCCAGCGTATCGCTTGTCGTGCCGTCATCTCAAGCGCAAGGTGAAAGTTTGTCGGTCGCGAACCAATCGCCGACCGCAATCCCCCGACGCCGGCAACCATCCACAAGCCGAGCCGCGACCAATGGGAGCGGTACACACTCGCACAAACAGATGAAACACCCGCAAGGCCTCCAGCCGACCCGCCAGCGCTAGAAATCCAACACCAACGCCAAAAACGCGAAAGCTCCGTAGCGAGGACCCCGCCTTTGGGGTCCGCGGCCTTTTCTCCCCGAAATTAGACAACGCACCCGCAGAGCCCCGACCGCAAGGGAGGGGTTTGGCCGCCACGTCTCCACAGGACCCTCGCCCCCGCCGGTCCAATAGACCCGCCCCGCCCCAACGCCCCCAACCCAATCGAATGTCCCAAAATATCCCGTGGAGCCGCTGATTTTGGGACATTTTGGCGGTCTC
>CAZCUL010000387.1:0-11280 GCA_964501475.1 uncultured Verrucomicrobiota bacterium
AAGCTTTTGGTGCTGATTGATGGCCGCAGTGTTTATACTCCCTTGTTTGGCGGAGTTTTTTGGGATGTGCAGGACGTGTTGCTGGAGGACATCGATCGCATCGAAGTGATTCGCGGTCCGGGCGCAACCTTGTGGGGCGCCAATGCAGTCAACGGCGTCATCAATATTACAACCAAAAGCGCGAAAGAGACTCAGGGCGGGCTGGTGGTGGGCGGATATGGGACTGAAGAACGCGGCTTCAGCGGATTCCGTTATGGCGGGAAGCTGGATGAAAACGCTTACTACCGCCTTTATGGGAAATACTTCAATCGCGACGGTTCCGTTCTGCCTTCCGGCAGGGATGCAAACGATGACTGGGAAGGCTTTCGCGGTGGATTCCGAACCGATTGGGAACCGACAGAGCAGCACCTCTTGACCTTGCAGGGCGACGCTTCCTATACGCGATTGCACCAGACCTTCGACTTCCTGACACCGACGCCGCCTTTCTCGGAGAGCCGCGAGGAGGTGGCGGACGTTTTTGGAGCGAACATTCTCGGCCGATGGACGCGCACCTTCTCCCTGGAGTCGGACCTGCGCCTCCAGGCCTATTACGACCGGACGTCGCGCCAATTGGACTTCTTTCGCGAGGACCGGAACACCTTCGACGTCGAAGCGCAGTATCGTTTTCCCCTCCTGGAGCGTCACGATATTGTGGTGGGCGCCGGTTATCGCTATTCGGATAGCTACAACACCAGAAGTAATTTCACGCTTTGGTTCACTCCGCCCGACCGAGGCATCCATATCCTGAGCACGTTTGTGCAGGACGAGGTCCGCATCGTCGAAGACCGGCTCGCTCTCACCCTCGGCTCGAAGTTTGAACATAACGATTACACGCACTGGGAAGTCCAGCCCAGTGGACGTCTATTGTGGACGCCTCATCAACGGCATTCGGTCTGGGGAGCGGTCTCCCGCGCGGTCCGCACGCCTACCCGCGCCGACAATGACATCCATCTCGCCATCAATGTCCTGCCTCCCGGCGATCCGGCCAATCCGGGGCCCGTGCCCATCGTCACTACATTGGACGGAAACGATGCCAAGGATTCCGAGGTGCTGGTGGCCTACGAGCTTGGTTACCGCATTCAAGTGCGGGAAGCGCTCTCCTTTGACGTGGCCCTGTTCTATAACGATTACGAACAGCTCACGACCTTCGAGCCGGGCGCTCCCGATCTGGGCGCTTTTCCGGCCTTCATCCGTCAACCGCTCTTTTTTTCCGGCCGTGCGGACGGCGAGACCTATGGAGGAGAATTGGCGGCCACCTGGAAACCGACCGACTGGTGGATATTGCGCGCCTCCTACACCTACTTGCAGATGCAGATCCACCTGAGCGACGGAAGTCAGGACGCCATCATTGAAGCCGGTGAAGGGACCAATCCCCATCACCAGGTCGCATTGCGCTCCTTCATGGACCTGCCCCACAACCTGCAACTCGACCTCATGGCGCGATATGTGGACGCGCTCCCGGCCGTCAGCGTCCCATCCTACATCTCGCTCGACGCCCGTCTGGGCTGGCGGCCGGTGAAGCACCTGGATATCTCGATCGTAGGCCAGAATCTGTTGGATGATCGGCATCCCGAATTTGCCCCTTCGGTGTTGCGCGAGCAGCGGACGGAAGTGGAGCGCGCTGTTTACGGAAAGATCACATGGAGCTTTTAGGCCGCATCCGAAGTTGGGCCGTGGTTTGTGCGCCGCCGCTCTCCGCCCGCGCAGCGCGACGCGGAGATCGTCCGAGCCCGGATTGGGCGCGCAAGGCGATGCTCTTCGTCGTCCTTGTCTGCGCGACTCTGCCGGTGGCGGCCCAGGAGAAACCGCCTTCGGAATACCAGGTAAAAGCCGCCTTCCTGGTCAACTTTCCCAAATACGTGGATTGGCCGCCCGAGGCCTTCGAGCAGCCGGACAGCCCCTTGTTTATCTGCGTTTACGGAGAAGACAAATTGGGAGAGGATCTCAAACGCATGGTGGAAGCCAAAACAATCAACAACCGCCCTCTGACGCTCCGCTATCCGAGGAATCCTCAGGAGCTGCGCGAAGGGTGCCATGTCCTTTTCGTGGGCGGATCGGACCGGCAGAAAATAAGCGAAGCTCTGCAGGCAGTTCGCGCCTCCAGCGTGCTCACTGTCGGCGAAAGCGACTTCTTTTTGGAGTTGGGCGGTGTGATCAACATGGGCCGAAAGGAGGACCGCATCCGCCTGGCAGTGAACCTTGATGCCGCCGAGCGCGCGCGGCTGAAGGTCAGTGCAAAACTGCTCAACGTTGCGGACGTGAAGCAACGGGAGAACAAGTAATCTCACTTTTCGCTCAGATCCAACTCGCCCAGCCAGTTTTCGGGCAAAAGACCGGCTTTCGCCCGTGACCGGAATTCGGCCACGCGCATCAGGTAAAACTTTGCCGGCCCATCCTCGCCCTGCCGTAGTTCGCAAGTGCGTTTGAAAAGAAGCTCCGCTTCGTCCCACTTCTTGTTATTGAAATGATAAAGCGCATCGGTAAACACCTCGCGCCATGCTCTTGACTGCTCTTCCGCATCACGGAAGCTCAAGATTTCATAAACAGGCACAATCTGGTCGAAGCCTTTAAAGCGGAATCGGCCCACCAGGCGGCTGGTGATCTGGTCTTCCACCGCCTTTTGCATGTCACGCGTGGCCAAAATGCTGGTGCCCACCTGCTTGTTCAGTCCTTCGAGCCGTGAAGCCAGGTTCACGCTCTCGCCGATGGCGGTGTAATCAAAATGAGTGCTGCTCCCTATATTGCCCACACAGACCTTGCCGCGATGCAGGCCGACTCGCGTAAAGAGGGGAAGGCTCCGTTGGGAGCGGTCAAAGTCCACCAGCCTGGCCTGAAGCAGGATGGCGGCGCGGCAGGCGCGGGCCGGATGATCGGTCTGAAATTGCGGCGCATTCCAGAGCGCAAAAATGGCGTCGCCAATCAGGTTCATGACCGTGCCATCGGTGTCGTGGATACAGGCGATGGTGGCCTCGTAATACTGGTTGAGGAGTTGGACCAGATCCTCGGGGTCCAGTTGTTCGGAGACCTTTGAAAAGTTGGCGATGTCGCTGAAGAGAATGCTGACCTCCTGTTCGACTGCTCCCGGCTTGAGAAGGTCGGGTTGTTTCAGAATTCGTTTGACCTGCTTCGGTGAAAGGTAAAGGGCCAGGGAACGTTCCAACAGTTGCTTCTCGATGAAAGACCGCACGGAGTTGTAAAAGAGGGCCCAGCCAAAAGCGAACGGCACCTGTATCGCCGCAAGGATCAGCCAGGGAAACCAGGTGTTGAATTGGGCAAAAAGCAGCCAGGCAAATCCAAAGATTCCAACCGAGCCTGCCAGCGCGATTCCCAGCGCCGGGATCGGCCTCAGCATGGGCAGACCGTAACCAAAGCCAATGCCTGCCAAAAGAATCAATGCCGCTTCCCAACCGCTCCCCGTCCGGCGGAGCCAATCGCCACGAACGAGGTTTGCGAAAGTGATCGCGTGCGTTTCCACTCCCGAGGGCGCCCGGCCGCTAATCCACGTCCACGGATAAGCAAAGTGGTCCCGAGCCTCGCCGGCGTAGCCCGTCACATCCGCTCGCGCGCCCACAAAAACGACCTTGTTCGAGACGGAGAAGCCGCCGAGGGTCGGTTGTTCCACCGCCAGATAGTAATCGATCCAGGGAAATGGTTCTTCCGCGTAATAATTGAGCCACCTTTCGCGAAACCGCGCTTCAGGGAGTCTCGTGACCGCTGCGCCATCCAGTTCGGCCGCTTTCCAGGCCAGGCTCGGGAAGCGGTCCGTTCCGGGATGATGCAACCGGGCGGAAAAGTCCGAGTCGCGATGCAGCAGCGCCAGGCCCCAGCGAGCGCCTGCATCCCGGAAGATGGGCAGCGGCGCCCGCGTCTCGAGGCGCTCGAAAAGGCTGCTGCTTCGCTCGAATGTGCCGGCCAATACGACTTTGCCATGCTCGCGAATGGCCCGGGCAAAATCGCGGTCCGCATCGGAAATCGGTTTGCTGTCCTCCACGAACAGAATGTCGAAGACAATCGTTCGCGCCCCTTCTTCCCGCAGCCGGTCCACCAGACGGGCATGTAGCTTGCGATCAAACTCTTTGGGGTCCTGCCGCAGTTGCTCGTAGGAAGTCTCGTTCAACAACACGAGGGCAATGTCGGCCGGCGGCGCGCGGTCGGAGACCAGGAACAAGAGATCGTAACTCCAATCCTTGAAGCGTTTGCCAAGCGGCACCATTTCCACGCCGCCCGGGACGCGGCCGATCGGCAGGAAAGCCAGCGCCAAACCGAGAGAGACGGCCAATGCGCATCCCAGTCCGCTGCCAAACCATGGCCGGTGCAGAATCTCTTTTAGTCGCGCAATCACAGGGAGAATGCCGCTGGTCGTAACTGGTTGTAAGTGATGCGACCGCCGCTTTCAACCCGTCTGATGGCATCGCTGAACGTTTTTAAGCCCTTTAACCTTCATTTTGACCTTCCAAAAGCCCTTACCTCTTTAACGCCCGGCCCTCGTCGGCCCCAAGGCTTGTTTACATCGAGTCGCGTGATTGTTAAACATCCCGCGTGTCCGACCCAGGTTCCGGTTTATGGAAATCGATCAAGGCGCGGAATCAGATGATCCTGATCGCCGGGCCATGCGTGGTCGAGAGTTCCGAACTTTGTCTCCGCGTCGCCAAAACCCTTCGCGATCTCTGCCGGAAATTGGGAGTGCTTTATGTTTTCAAAGCAAGCTATGACAAAGCGAATCGGACCTCCGGCGCATCCTTTCGAGGCCCGGGGATGGAATCGGGGCTCGACATCTTAGCCACTGTTCGCGCGCGGGTGGGGGTTCCGGTTTTGACCGACGTGCACAGCGAAGACGAGGCGCTGCGGGCCTCGGCGGTGGTGGACGTTTTGCAAATCCCGGCTTTTCTCTGCCGCCAGACCGACCTGGTGCGGACGGCAGCGCGCACCGGCCGGATTGTGAACATCAAAAAAGGCCAGTTCCTGGCTCCGCAAGACATGGGGCGCGTCGCCGCCAAAGCAATGGACGCCGGCGGAAGGCAGCTTTTGCTGACCGAGCGCGGGACCACGTTTGGATATAACAATTTGGTGGCGGACATGCGTTCTATTCCCATCATGCGGACATTTGGGTTTCCGGTGATTTTCGATGCGACGCATTCGGTGCAATTGCCCGGCGGCGCGGGAGACAAGTCCGGCGGCCAGCGGGAATTTGCGCCGGTGCTGGCGCGGGCGGCGCTCGCGGCCGGCGCGGACGGGCTCTTCATCGAAACCCATCCCGACCCGGACAAAGCCAAAAGTGATGGGCCGAATATGATTCCGTTGGCGAAGATGGCGGATTTGCTGAAAGGGTTTCTGAAAATTTATGCCGCCTCCCGCTGACATGCCGATCAACTGCTTTCCTTTGGGCCGGCGCAGACAGTTCTGGATTCTCCAAATTCTTGTCGCGGTCTCGACCCTCCTTTTGGCCGGCAGGGCAACCTTCGCGCAAGTGGGGCAGGAGGGACGCACCACGCGGTTTATGATTCCGGAGTATTACGAGGAAGACCGCGGTCAGCCCGGGCAAACCAACCGGGTCAAGAGCCTGATCATGGGCGCGCAAGCCGAATACCAGCCCAGCGGGTTGATTCAGGTGGAACAAATGCGCATCGAATACTACGAGCCCGACGGCCGAACCAACCTGGTCGCCACGGCGCCACGGTGCATTCTGGACCGGAACGCCCGCGTGGCTTCGTCCGCCGGCCCGCTGCAGATCGAAACCGCCGATGGAGACTTGCGGATTCAGGGCGAAGGTTTTCTTGCCCGGATGGCGGACGCGACGCTCGTTATTTCAAACCGCGTCCGCACGCAGATCGAACAAGGACTGGTCGAGGCCACTACCGTTGCGGCCCCGGCTCCGGGTCCTGCCGCTCCTTCCATCAGGCCGCAGGCGTCGCCGCATACCAACCGGTTCGTGAACATATTTTCCGATCATTTTGTCCTGAATTATCACTCGAATCGCGCCGTGTATTCAGAACAGGTGCGCGTGGATGATCCGCAGTTCGAGTTGACCTGCCGGCAACTCACGCTCACCCGCTCGACGAACGGCGGCGTGGAAAGAATCGTCGCGGAACGGGACGTCGTCATCATTGGAAAGGAAAACCAGAGCCGCGCCCACGGCGACCACGCCGTCTATTCCATCAGCAGGGGCGGACGAAGGGTCGAACTGACTGGCGTGCCGGCCACCTGGGAAGGAGAAGGCCGAAAAGGCCGGGCCCAACAGATTGTTTTCCATCCCGACGAGAATATTTTCCGCATGCTGGAGCAGGCGTCGCTGCAAGTTCCCCAAGCGTCGCTGCCCCAAATGAACTTTACGGCCGGAGGCATCGAGGGACAACCGTCCGGCACAAATGGCTGGATGCGGATTGATGCGGAGATGTTGGAGGTCCTTCTTCCGGCAACAAACCGCCCTCAGCGAGTGCTGGTGGCGGAGACCAACGTCCGCGTGCGCGGTGAATCCGGCAGCAGCGAAGCGACCGGGCAGCGGCTTGTTTATGAAGAGGCCGCGGGCAGGGTCGAGCTGACCGGCAGCCCGGTTTGGCGTGAGGGCGCGCGCGAGGTCCGAGGCGAAATGCTTTTATTCGACCGCACCAATCAGACCTTCACCGCCAGTGGGCAGGCCTTCTTGAGAATGCCGCTCCAGGCCCTTGGCGGGCGGGCCAGGGTGTTGACCGGTGCAGCCACAAATGCGGTCGAGACAAACCAGTTTCTGGAAGTGCGCTCGCGCCGGGCGCAATACCGGCCCGGATGGTTGAGCTTCGACGGCGACGTTCGGGCCGGGATCATCGAGGGCAGAAGGGAATTGGGGAGACTGGTGGCCGGTTGGGCGGGAGTGAAGCTGAGCAATCAAGTCGAATTCGTCGAAGCTCGCGGAACTGTCTTTGCCGAACAGCTTCCCTCAGCCACGAAGACAGGCCGCGGCGTGACCCGTTATCTGCACGCGGAATACGTTCGCGCCGACGTCGCCGCGGATGGCAATCCGGAGAGTGTTCTGGCGCTGACGAATGCTGTCCTGCATCAGGCCAGCGCTTCCGCGGATACGCCGGGCGTCGAGCATAGCTGGCTGCTGGGCGAACTGGTGTTGATCGAATTCTTTCCCGCGACCAACCAGGTGGAGAGCATCATTGCGGAAGAGAACGTGCGCATCGATCAGGCGCCGCGGAGCGCCGCTGGGGAACGGGCGGTTTATACGGCCACAAACGAAACGGTGGTATTGACAGGCAATCCGACAGCCGAGGTTCCGGAGGGGCGCATCACGCGCGCGGAAGCACTTTTGTGGAATCGGGCGAAAGGAAAGCTCTCCAGTCGCGGGCGGACCGTTATCGAAGTGCAAGCCGGCACCAACGACATGTTTCGAACTGAGTCCAGATTGCGGAGGAGAAACGGTGCCGGTGAGCTGCTGCCCGGGACCCCGGTCCAAGCTGGAGGGTTGAAATGACAATTCATCCGAAGCCATTCTTTCGTCCCATTGAACTGGCGGGGTCCCGGAGTCAGGCCGGAGGTTTCCCGCGACCCTTATGAGCCTTTTGAGCACGGAAGGCCTTGCCAAGTCGTATCGCCGGCGGCGGGTGGTGAATGGCGTGGCTATCGTCGTCCACTCCGGCGAAATAGTGGGTCTGCTCGGTCCAAACGGCGCCGGCAAGACAACCACTTTCAATATGGTCGTGGGGGTGGTGCGGCCCGACGAGGGACATGTGTTGTTCGAGGAGCGCGAAATCACACACCAGCCGATGCACCGGCGGGCCCGCCTGGGGATGGCCTATCTTACCCAGGAACCCTCGGTCTTCCGGAAGCTGACCGTCGAGCAGAACATTTTGGCCATATTGGAGACTTGCAAGATCGGTCGCAAAGAGCGAAAAGTCCGCCTGCGATATCTCCTCGACGAATTGGACTTGTCGCCACTGGCGGCGAATAAGGCTTATACGTTGAGCGGCGGAGAAAAGCGGCGGCTCGAGATCACGCGCGCGCTGGTGACCAGCCCGAAATTGCTCATGCTGGACGAGCCTTTCAGCGGCATCGATCCGATTGCGGTCTATGAAGTGCAGAAGATCATCCGCCGGCTGAAAGAACGCGGTCTGGGCATTCTCATTACGGACCATAACGTGCGCGAAACGCTTAAATTGGTGGACCGCGCCTACCTGATCCACCGGGGCGAGGTGGTACGGGAAGGCACGGCTGAATTCCTCGCTAATGATCCTACTTCACGCGAGATTTATCTTGGCCCCGATTTTAACCTGTAAGCGGGCCGGGCGGCGCCGGAACTGCAGCCTGCGGACGGCCGCCCGGGAAGTTTTTGTGTAAGCCCCACTCTTCTCTCTATGCATCGTGAACCTCTTACCGTGGAGCGGTTTTATACCAGGCAATCGAGCGCTTTGCAGCTCAAGCTCGTTGCCGGCGCGGCCGGCCTGAAGCGGATCATTCGGGAACCAACCGTCAACCGGCCCGGCCTCGCCCTGGCCGGTTTCACGCAGTATTTCGCCAGCAAGCGCGTCCAGGTGGTCGGCGCGGCCGAATCCACTTTTCTAAAGTCGTTGAACAAGACAGACCGGGCCAGACGTTACCAGGAGCTCTTTTCCCACAAAATCCCCTGCGTGGTTTTCAGTCGGAATATCCATCCGGACAAACAATTTCTGCGCGCGGCCGAGGAAGCGGATGTCCCCATCTTCATCTGCCCGCTCATCACCATGAAGTTTATCAACCTGGCCACCCTGGCCCTGGAAACGATGTTCGCGCTCCGCGGCAGTGAAATGGGCAGCATGGTGGATATCCTCGGTGTGGGCGTCATCATTCGAGGCGAAAGCGGCATTGGCAAAAGCGAATGTGTCCTGGCCCTGATCGAACGCGGCTACAGCCTGGTGGCCGACGACATCACCAAGGTCATGCTCCTGGATGGCCGCGAAGTCATTGGCACCAGTTCGGAAATCACCCGGCACCACATGGAAGTGCGCGGCATTGGCATCATCAACGTGGCCGCCATGTTTGGCGTCAAATGCATCCGCCTCGAAAAGCGGGTCGATCTGGTGGTGACTCTGAAGATTTGGGATGAAGTCGAGGACGTGGACCGGCTCGGCATCGAAGATCAGTACCTGAAGATTCTGGGTGTGGACATTCCGCACATTATCATTCCGGTTCGGCCGGGGCGGGACCTCGCCCGCCTGATCGAAGTGGCCGCCTTCCAAATCAAACTCAAAATGTCCGGCTACAACCCGGCCAAGGAACTAAACGACCGGTTGATTGCCAGAATGACCGCGAACCACCCGTTGTGACGCGCTGGCAGATGGAGCGCCTTGCTTCACGGTGGAGACCTCCGGTCCAGATGCGAAACCAAAGAAACAAACCTTCTCACAATGGCCGCCAGCGCCGACAGAAGGGTCGTTCCCGGATTTTGATGGATCGACAGAGAGGAGTCCTGGCCTGGCTGCGCCTGGCTAGAATTTGACAATGCGGCGCGCGTTCGACACTCTGCGCGCATGGCAAAACCCGCTTTAGGCCGAGGCTTGGGAGCGTTGTTGGGCGGGGCAAATGCAAAGACCGCTCCAGCTTCGCCTGTTCCTCCAACTTCTACCGGCAGCCCCGCGGAAGCCGGGCAGCGGGTTGAAATGGTTCCGTTGGGCAGGATACGTCCCTGCCCGTTCCAGCCTCGCAAGGATTTCCCGCCCGAAACGCTTCAGGAATTGGCCGATTCCATTCGCGAACAGGGAATCGTCCAGCCCCTCATCGTCCGGCGCCAGGCAGATCAATTCGAGTTGATCGCCGGCGAGCGCCGTTGGCGAGCTGCCCAGCAAATCGGCTTGAACGAGGTGCCAGTCATCGTGCGCCAGGTGGATGACACTTCCGTTCTGGAGCTGGCCTTGATCGAGAATCTTCAGCGCGAAGACCTCAATCCCATGGAAGAAGCGCTGGGATATGCGCAACTGATCGAGCAGTTTCATCTCCGCCAGGAGGATGTGGCTGCCCGGGTCGGCAAGAGCCGCGCCGTTGTGGCCAACGCCCTTCGGTTGCTGAAGCTCCCTCCAGACCTTCAGGCGCACGTCCGCAACGGGCGCCTTTCGGTAGGCCATGCCAAGGTCATTCTGGGCCTCCCGCCTGAGTTACAGCCGCTCGCAGCCGAACGGATTCTCAAGCAGCGACTCAATGTCCGGCAAACCGAGGATCTAATCGCTCAAATGCAGAAAGCGCCGGGGACAGCCGCCGGTGGGACGAAAACTTCGAGCGGCCTGGCGCGGGATGCCCACGTGGCCGCTTTGGAATCGCGTTTGCAGGAGCGATTCGGCACCAAGGTGAATCTGCGTTACCGGCAGGGCAAAGGCGCGGTCGAAATTCGGTTCTTCAACGACGACGACCTGGACCGCATTCTTGCGATCACGGGCGTATCGGTGGAATGATTCAAGCAGGTGGCAGAGAAACGGATTCGGCTTCCGCCGCAATTGTGTTCGCCTGGAGAAAACGGTAATCTCACCCCGACGAGTCGATCATGATTTTACCCATCGTTCAATACGGCCACCCGGCGCTCCGGCAAAAAGGAACGCGCATCGAAAAGGTCACGCCCGAACTCGAAGAGCTGGTTGCGAACATGTTCGACACGATGTACGCGGTCCGCGGGATCGGACTGGCGGCCCAGCAGGTGGGCCGGGCCCTCCAATTAACCGTGATCGATGTGCGAGGCATTACGGATCGGCCATCCACGCTCGAACTGGACGGGCGTCCGGCCAGCGTCGAGGAATTCATGCCCCTGGTGCTGATTAATCCGGTGGTTCAGCCCGCGGGCGATCCTGTCAGCGGGCCGGAAGGGTGCTTAAGCTTTCCCGAGATTTACGCGGACATTACCCGTCCGGAATCGGTGAAGGTAACTGCGCTTGACGTCGCCGGAAAGGAGCGGCACTTCAAGTGCGGCGGGTTGTTGAGCCGGGCAGTTCAGCACGAGACCGATCATTTGCACGGGATCCTTTTCATTGACCGGATGAGCAGCGAGGAAAAGGCCGCGCTCCGCGGCGAGTTGGACGCGCTCCAAGCCACAACGAAGGCGGCGCTTGGAAAGAAATGACGCCGTGTTGCGGCGAGCGACGTCTCGCACCAGCACCGACGCAAGATTAGCCACGTGCGGTGCCGGCATGATGCAGCGGCGTCTCACTTGTGCAGACCGGGTGATTCCCCTCGGCTTGACCTTGCTACCCCCATCCTCAGCCGGAGGGCAACGGTTGCATGTGCAACCGGAGTGGAAATGGA
>CAZCUL010000388.1:0-7218 GCA_964501475.1 uncultured Verrucomicrobiota bacterium
TTAGTCCCTCGGGGCGGTGCCGAGTCTCGACACCAAGGCATTGTGCGTTCATATCTTGAGCATGACGGCGGAGCAGATTAGGAAAGCTCGCGAGCACGCGCCTTTTCGGCCGTTCACCCTGTTCTTATCGGACCAGCGGCATTTTGAAGTGCGCCATCCTGATTTCCTTTGGCTCGTGCCTGAGGGGCGGTTGACGGCGTTCACAGATGAAGTTGGCGCAGTCGAGTTGATTGATCTGGTCCATGTCACGAGCCTGCGCACGAATGGGACCGCCGAGCGCTGAAGACCTGGCAAGAGAAGAGGGGACTGCCTGACGGTGAAGAAGCCGCTCATTATCTCTGGCGTTTCCGCAATTTTGATTGCGGTCGGCTTCATGGCGATTGGGCAGCGGGACCCGCTTCGGTCCAGTGCTCGCCGAGAGTGGAAGGAAACTGCCATCGCCGGGATCTCGGCTCGCATGGCCGATCCCGCATGGGCAAACAGAGAGATGGCAGACCTGGAGACAAGAGGGGCCGCGATTTCGGGCGATTCGGACGGCTGGCTTTCCGAGCGTCTGATTGTCATGCGAAACGGCGATTGGCTGGCCTATGCCAGCATCTGCCGGAAGGAAGACAGCCGCATTCACGATTTGTTTCTTGGGCGTGGATCGGACGGCCAGTGGTACTATTCCACTTACCACTTCTGCAATGGGATGGTTGTCTTGCGGATGGAGGACCAGTCAGAAAACCTGGCCGCATTCGCCAGGGCATACTATCTGCGCCCATTTGACGGGCACTCGGACGAATGTCTGCGGAAGACATGGCCGCCGGATTCCAGATGAAAGAGCTGGCGGCCAACAAGATGACGAGCCGTCAAGGGGTCGGTTCTTAGTATTGGCAACATCAGCATGTTTTCCGATCTCGATAAAGCAAATGTGCCAGGTGCGTTTTCGTTCCCATCTTCAACCTTTGGGCGACCCATTCCAGCGTCATCGTCGTCTCCCGCCGCAATCGCTGCGCTATCTTAATCTTCTTCAGATCGCCTTTGCGCCTTTCTGCCAGGATGGCTTCCGCCCACCGCGCCCGCTTGAGTTCCTCGGCCAGCACCCGCTCGGCTCTGGCCTCCGCGCTTTCGTGCCGCTCCGCCCCGTAATGCTCGGCTCCCATCCGCTCGCTGATCATCTCCAGTAGTTCCTTGCGGAATTCCTTGTCTCCCAGGCACCAGCCCCGTCGCAACCGCTTCCACTCATCGGGTTGCTCTTCCCACCGGCGCAACTCCATTCGCTTCTCAAATTCTCTGCGCCCTGCCGCGCTGTCCTTGCCAATTCCCATCTCTCCCAACACCCGGTCCGTCCGCAACCAGGGGGCTCGATTCCCGGGACTCTTTAGGTATTCTCCGTAGCTGCTCCACCGATAGTCCCGCAGCCGTCCTCTTTCGCGCAGCAATTTTGCCCGCGCCGGATTCAAATGCACATAGTCACACACCGTCCGCAGGTACCCGTGGCCGCTGCCGTCCACAATCAACGCTTTGTATCGCCCGCTGAAGAGGTGCCCGGACAGCTTATGCCGCCGGTTGAATCGCCCGGCGTACGTTCCCAACAACCATTTCATCCCTGCGACAAGGTTGGCGTTGGGCGTCTCGATCACCAAATGAAAGTGGTTGTTCATCAGGCAATACGCCTGCACCTGCCACCCCGTCTTCGCGCAGGCATCTGCCAGCGTTTCCAGAAAGAGCACCCGATCGGCATCATCCCGAAAGATCGGCTTTCGCCGGTCTCCCCGGCTCATCACATGATAAAGAGCCCCTTCATACTCCACTCTCAATTTCCGCGCCATGAAACCGAGACTATTCCTTGCCTTTCACTTGTCAATACTCAGAACCGACCCCTTTTGCTTTCGCGTACTGTTCCTGGTAGGCGTCATTCGCGAAAAGGCCGCCTGAGTGGAGGAAGAGGATTTTGCCGCCGAAACGGTCCGGCGTTTTTTGGAGTTCGGCAAGCATGCCGCGAAACGCTTTTCCGGTGTAAACAGGATCCAGGAGGATGCCCTCCTGCCGGGCCAGCCTCATGTAAAAACGCAAGTCGTCGTGGCTTGCGATGCCATAGCCTTCTCCGAAATGTCCGTCCAGGATTTGAAGTTTGCGGTCGGATGCATCGAGTTGGAATCCGCTGACGGTTTCCGCGATGAGGTTGCCCACCCGTTTCTGGAAATAGGCTTCTGAATCACACACGTTTACCGCCCAAAGGCGGGTGACGGGCAGGTCATGAAGTTGAAATCCAATCTGCAGACCGGCATGAGTGCCGCCTGAGCCGAGCGCGAGGAAGAGAGCATCCGGCGCAGACGAGCCGGGGCAGCATTGTTTCCAGGTGTGCAACATTTCCTCGACGGCGCGAATGTAACCCCAGCAACCGAGCGGCACACTGCCACCTTCGGGAATGACGTAAGGTCGTTCGCCGCGCCGGCGCGATGCCTCGGCGGCCTGTTCGAGAAACGGCTGATAAAGGCTGCCCGCCCGTTGATAGTCCGCGTAGGAAATAAATGTCAGATCGGCCCCGAAAAGCTCGTTCAGGAACAAATTCCCCGTTGCCGCCCGGCCCGGTTTGCGTCCCTGCGGCCGCTCGCGAACAATTATCGTGATTTCCAATCCCAGCCGCCGCGCCAAACAGGCCGTCGTCCGTGTGTGGTTGGATTGGGCGCCGCCGGCAGTGATGAGGCGGGTGGCGCCTTGCTTTCGAGCATCCGCCAGAAGGAACTCCAGCTTCCGGATTTTGTTACCGGACTCGATGAACCCGGTCAGGTCGTCCCGCCAAATGTAAATCTCCCGGCCGAGTTCAGTGGAGAGGCGCGGCAGAAGATGAATGGGCGTGGGGAGATGAGCCAGCGCCAATCGGTCCGGACATTTCATGCGGCGATTCTAAGCGGGCTCCGGACGCCGAGGCAACGTTGGCGCTGCGGCCGGCGCTCTGCATACAGCCGCGGTCGAAGTGGAGGCAGAAGAGATTGGATTTGCGGCCAGGCGGAACCTTAGACCGGAGGTGCGCCTGCTTTGGCCCAGAGGGGTTTGAGGTCCGGATCGTCGAGGGCGGCGGATTTGATCTTATCTGCGTCGCCCGATTGGATGGCACGGTCCAGCCATCTCCAGGCCTCGGTCATCTCGCCTAACTGGCAGGCGTAGCAGGCGAGGTTGTAGGCGATTTTCCATTCGCTGGGAAAATGGACCGCTGCGGGCAACAGGCTGTTCCAGGCTTCGCGGATGCGCTTCATCTGGCTGAGCGCGTAGGAGCGGCACACCCAGCCCAAAGGATCGTTGGGCACGATGATAACCAATGCATGGGCGAGTCGATGAGCGAAGGCCCAATTGCCTTGCTTGGCATTGATCTGCCATTGTGCGAGCAGGACGTAGGGATGAAACCGGTTCTCGAGAGAGATCCGTTTCAGTTCAGCGTCGGCTTCAATGTAATTCCCCAGTTCCAACCATCCCTCAACGGCTTTGAGATGATGGCTGTCTGGCGGCTCAAGTGGCTTTGCTTTCATCCTCGGCGCACCCAAGGTCGATTCCGAAGGCAAAGCGCGCCATTGGAGGAATTACGAAAGGGCCTGTCAGAGCCGCTACTGCGGCCTTTCTAGGGGAAATACGGCGGGGTGCGAAGCGCGGTGGAAGAATGGTCTGAAAATGACGGCGTGAAATTCCCTGTCTTCTTCGGCAAACCCGAAATGCCGTTGGCGAGGATGAATGGCAAGAAGATTGGGCTGATTGAGCTTCCTAAACTTCCGATTTTCTTGCCCGCAATTCTCTGGATTTTCTCGGCGGGCCGTGCGTCAACGGAAGGTCCGCGCGCTCTCGGCATGGGTGAATGGCAAAAGCATTGGCGGGCAAGAAGATCGAACACATGATCTTTTTGCCGCCAAAGGTCCACGCAGATTTTTCGGCGGGCGTGTGCCTATTACGGCTTGATGTCGTAGGACCAAAGCCTGTCCATGTCGCGGAGGTAGAGGCGGCCATTGGCTACGACGGGATAAGCCCAGGCTTTGGCACGGCCGCGGTCGGGCTGGTCCGGCGGTGTGAAGCGGCCCTTTTCCTGGTAAGCTCCGGCGGTGGCCTCCACCAGCGCCACATCCCCGTCCTCGCCATGCAGGTAAAGACGGTTGTCCGCATAGCAGATGGAGGCAGGGGCAATGCTTCTCTCCTCCCACTTCAGCTCACCGCTTTCGAAATCAGCGCAAACCAGGGAGCGGCTCGCGCTGCCGTAAAGGTAAGCGCCCAGCTTGACCGCGCCCCCGATGGCCGTGGGGAGCTTGGGGGAAAAATAAACCTGCTCCGCTGCGACCGCATCGCCATCGACTTTCACCTTTACAAGGCCGCCGCCGCTGCGTCCGGCGCCGCTGTAAACGTAGCCGTTGTCCGCCACAGGCGTTGGGATGTTCGCCGGGCTGCCTTGGGCCGTCCGGTCGTAACGCCAAAGGAATTTGCCGGTCTTCGCATCGACGCCTACCAGCCCCTTCTGCAGGAACTGGACGTATTGCTTCAGCCCGTCAACCGTCACGATGATGGCGGAGGCATAAGCCGCTTCGTCACCGCCGGGCAGAGCGGATTTCCAGATGAGGTTGCCGGTTTTCTTGTTCAACGCGACCAGGGTGGCTTCGCTGCCTCCGGGAGTGCAAATGAGGGCGTCGCCGTCAATCAGCGGCGATTCGGCATAAGCCCAGTTCCCTGGCTTCCCATCGAAGTCAGAGCGAAGGTTCTTCCGCCAACGCACTTCACCGCTCGCAATATCCAGACAGGCCAGGTCACCGTCGGAACCGAGGGCGTACAGCACCTGGCCCTCGACGGTGGGAGTTGAGCGGGCGCCTGGATATTGCGGCCCGCGGTTGGGACCTACCTGGCCGAGCCGGGTGGACCAGATGCGGGCGCCGTCTTTCACCGCACGGGCCTGAACGAACTCGTTGTCCATGCCCTCGTTTCCCAGGAGGTAGAGCCGGTCTCCGACGATTGCGGGAGTCGAGTAACCGTTGCCGGCGTCTTTCATTTGCCAGACGAGCTTGGGGCCCTGGGCGGGCCACTCCTGCAAAAGGCCGGTCTCGCTGGAAATCCCGGTCCGGTTCGGGCCGCGCCATTGGGGCCAATCGTCGGCGAGAAGACATGTCGTGGTGAGACAAACGATGGCGATTTGACCGATGGTGAATGGGAAGCGGTGTTGAATTTGGTTTTTCATGCGTGAATCCTGGGTGGTTGGTTAATACGAAAGTGGCGTCACTGGTTCCGATGGTTTGGCGTGCGTCTGCTTCACGTGCGGGGTGGCTTCACTGAGCTGGACGGCGGGAAGAAAGGCGGTGTTTCCGAACTTGAGCGGTTGCGCTCCGAGTGTTCCATGCAGCTCCTTGCGGTAGGCTGGCGAGCGCACCGTTTCGAGCCTCCGTTCCGCCATGGCCAGCCGCTGGGCGATGCCTAATCGCTCGGCTTCGTGGGCGTGACTGGGTTTGGCGAGGAACTCCTCCAGATACGCGACGTGGCGCTCCCATAATCGCGCGTCGATGGCCTGCTTCGTCTCCAGGCGCTCGGCGTACCAGGCGCTGCTCAACATGTGATCGCGGCTAAAGAGGGAGCGAACGCTCGAATGCTGCAGGCCTTTTCCGTTGTATTCTCTTTCCGCCATGATGTGCAGCAGCGCCCGAAGCGGCGGACAGGCCAATTCGATGCTTCCGTCATTGAAATAATGCAAGGCCACGCGTTTCTGGGTCGCAACGATGTTGTCGACTCCCTCGATAAACATCTCCAGGTTCTGATGCTCCGGTTGCAACATGGCATCGGTGAAGACGACGTGCGGATGGTTGAAGACGCGTCCGAAAAAGGTGCGGACGAAGCGGCGCGTGATGCGGGAGCCCAAACGGCTGGCGAGCACTTTCCGGTCTCCATGCGCCAGATCCTTGCAGGGCTCGAGGTATCCGTTTTCGAGGAGAAACTTCGGGTCCCTTTCCTCCGCGCTCATCCGGCACCAGATTTCCGGAATGAGCAGACTGATGTCGTGGTCCATGCGCGCGTGCGGGCCGACGAAGCCGGCGGCGGTGACAAAGCCGTGGTAGCCGGTGAGAAGGTACGAGACCAGCGCGTTGTTCAAGTCGATGATCGGGAGGAGGGCATTGAAGGGGCCTTTGGTCAACGCTCCTTCCGAACCGGCGCCGGTCGTGGAAGGAGACTTGCCGGTCATGCTGCAAATGAATTCCATGAACAGCTCCGGCAGCTCCATGTAATGGATCGGGTTATAGACCGCCAGGGAACGAATGTTTGAAGCCGGGTCGGGCGGATTGTTACGGCGTCCGGGCAGGACGGCATTGACCGGCGTGAAGACCGGCTGGTCGAGTGGAACGCGCCGGTGCATGCGCAGCGCGATTTCCGCCAGATAGCCTTCGCGCGGATGAACCAGGTCGGGCCGCGTTTGCAGATAGCGCGGGTTCTTCGAGGGCTTGCCATTCACCAGCCGCGGCGCCGCCGAGCAAACAAAATAGGCGGGCTCGCCGCTCTGGGCCACTTCCCGAATGACTTCCTGCATCGGCCGGGTGAAGCAGTCAAAGCCGATGGTGTCTTCCAGCAGGGCGCGCGCGTCGTCCGGCGTCAAGGGTTGATAGTTGGAAAAGAAATTGTCCGGCTTGGCAAAATCCGCTTCAGTCCGCCGATCATAACCGGGATGGATGGCGTCGTCGGGCCGTTGAAAGAGGCGGTACTCGCAGTTCTTGACGAATTTGAGAGCGGGGTGGCTGTATTGCGCGTTCAGGTTCCGAACCCGCTCCGTCGGGACGACCACCGAGGCGGTGATATCGTCTTCCAGGGACCACTTGGCCGCCGGATGAAAATCCTTTCGCAGCCCGAAAGTGCGCCAGGAGCCGTCCTCTTCGAAGCCGACCCGGAGATAGCTCGAGGTGATTTTGCGATTGTCGCATTTGAGCTGGTTGCCCGGCACGCCATTGATGATATCCACGCTGAAATGTTCGCGCCAGCGCTCGCCCCATTCCGGCTTGTAGAAACGCTTGACGACAAAGACCAACTCCTTGATGTGTTGCGGGATTGATTTGAGCCATTCGTTGTATTCGTCCGAGTATTCGCGCGAGGCCGGCGTCAGCAGTTTGATGACGGACCCGAGCGAGCGCTCGGGGCTGAGCACGGGGCGGCTGTCGGTTTTATTCTTGTCTCGGAAACGGTCTCCGTAGTTTCGCTTGAGCAGTTTGGCGACGAGATCGAAATCCT
>CAZCUL010000389.1:0-12988 GCA_964501475.1 uncultured Verrucomicrobiota bacterium
CACGCACGCGGCCGCACTAGATGGAGGTGACTATATAAGCGAGGGAACGCCGAACCAGTCGCCCGACCGAACGACGAGGAGCGCGATGACGTTGCTGTTCCAGGGCGTGAGTCCTTGCCGCGCACCCCGTGGTCGGTCAGCTTTGCGTTGGCTGCAAGGGGCATGAGCCGCGGATTCAAGAGAGTGATCACTGCGATCTGTGCAGCAGTGTTGGTGGCTACCATTTTCGCCATGCTGCCGCACCGAAAGCGAGCAACCCGACTGGAGCGTTATCTTTGTGACCAGTGTGCAATGCAGCGCGAAGTCATTTCCAAATGGTGGCTCGGAGTCCCTGTCGGTAGCAGCGACACGACTACACTCAATTCTCTGTCGCGAGAAATATCGGTGGGCAGCGACGCGAAATGCCAACACAAGTGGGTTAGGATTTACTTCGATCACCACGGCACGAGAGTGATGGGGCATGGCGGTGTCACTTCGCGCTTTGCCATTCATTACCTGACAGAAGACAAGGAAGGTGCTGCTGGTCTGATGGAGTATTGCCGGGCGACGGATCATTCCCCCGAGATGGTGTGGCACACACTTTTTGAGCATCTTGCAAACGTGCCGGATGGAGAGAGCAGTGCTTTTGAAACTTGGCTTTTTGAGGGAAACGCCAGAGGTTCACATGCGCTGGCATCCTGGCTTCAGGACAACTATGAATCACTCTCGACAAACACAAACCTATAGTCAGGAAGCAGCCAACAAGAAGTTGGAGACGAACTGCCGTTCCGCCTCTCCGCTCAAAGCGTGGCCGCAATTCGGACGCGCCGTTCACGCTCGACCTTGCGTTTCCGGCGGCAGTCGCTCAGCTTTGCGTTGGCCGTAACCGCATGAACATCGCGCACGCCATGAAAACGCGACTTCTCGTTGCCGCACTGATTCTCATCGCGGGAGTCTCGTGGTGCGCGGAGTCCGACAATCCGCTCTTGGGTCGGTGGTTGGTTCAGCGTGTGGGTATCCGCGATGCCACGAAGCTGCCAATCCAGATCGAGTGGGAATTCACGAAGGACAAGGTGATCGTGAGAGACGTCACCAACTCGCAAGAGCTTTCCCGGAACAGATACACGCTGGATCAGACAAAAGACCCCAAATGGATCACCGTGACTGTTGTCGATCAGGTGACCGAAGTTAGATCGGGCATTTTCCGGATTGTTGGTAACGAGCTTCACTTGAAGCAGGCTGTCGGTGGAGGCTCACGTCCTGTGGATTTTCCGAAGGACGGCTACTCCATTATGAAGCGCCAGCCACGAAAAAACGGCCAACAAGACGGTCCAGCGAACGGGAGCCAGCCGATTCGCTCGGAGACAAATCGAACGTCATCGACGGCTGGCTCCCGTCGCTGACCTTTGCGTTCGGCAGCTTCGCACGCATGAAGAAACAGAACGACTACGTGTCTGGCTCCCATCACTACTGGACGCATTTCTGGTGCGGCCTGTTTTTTGGCGCTGGTATTGGCGCGTGGATGGGTTGGTGGATGTTCGACGGCGGTTGGGCCGTTCCCATGACAGCGGTTGTTGTTTCCCTCGCTATCGCGTTCTCGTGTGGGCGTTGGGGTGACCGGGCGTGGCACTGGCTCATTGAGCGTTTACCTTGGTTTCCTTGAGAGACTGTGAGCGACACATCGCCGAACAAAATCGGTCGAGCGAACCGCCGCCCCGCTTCTCCGCTCAACGCTGGTCGGCAATTCGGCAGCGCCTCGTGCGCTCCACCGTTTCCGGCGGCAGTCGCTCAGCTTTGCGTTCGGCGGAATCATGCGTCACGCCTTTTGCACAATAACTCTGCTGATTATCGCAGCAATGTTCTCAGCGTGCCGAGAAAGCCCTGACCTCGCTAACCGCCTCAAGGCGGCGGGTGGGGCGGACGCACTGAAGAGCGAGTGCTTGGGGTTTGTGGCAGCCTACGAGTCATCATCAGGGCAGCAATTCACATGGTTTCCGCACCAGACCAATTACCCACCGACCATCGCGGCTCTCCAGCCAAGGACGGTCCAAGTTGGCAAGCAGGGGGATGTGGTCTTGGTTCATCTGGGGTTTGTCATCGGCCCCCATCCTTACGGCATCTACGTTGCTCCCCGAGGCTGCCCGACGGAATTCGTCCCCAAGCGGCCATTTGGAAGCAGAATTACGAAGCTTGCTGAGGGAGTGTTTCAGTATGAGGATTGAAGCGCCGAACAAACCGGCTGCACCGAACGCCGGGATCGCGTCTCGGTTGACAATCGAACATTATTGGCCCGGCGTCGGTGAGCCGGGACGTTCGGTGTGAGCACGGTTCGCATATTTAAGTCGAAGTGGAGCCAGTTGCTCCTGGAGTTCGTCGGAGTAATTGGCGTTGGAGTGGCGCTCGTCCTTTGGAAGGGCGAAGCCATTACTTGGTTTCTGGTCATCTTTCTGGTTGGGTATTTAGCATACAGACTTTTTATGACGGGTGCTGTGGTCAAGACAGTGACTCTGCGATGTGACGGTGTGGACATTGAGCCGTTGCTGCCTTGGTTCAAGCCACGGCGCTGGCACTCGGACGAGCTTGGGACATACAAGTCTGTGGCACTCACCGGGCGACTGAAAAGCCAGCCGTTCATGGGGATTCTCACGCCGAAGGAAGGAAAGCATGAGATTATATGGGCTTCAGGCACTGATGAGTTCGCAGCCCTTGACGAGTTGCTGAGCCGTTTGTTACCGCCTCCGGTGGAGCAGGAGCGTGTCGAGCATGAGAGAATGATCCAATCGTAAAACACCGAACAAATCGGTCGAGACGAACCGCCGCCCCGCGTGTCCGCTCGACGCCGGGCGGCAATTCGGGAGTGCCTCGTGCGCTCCACCGTCACTCTCGGCGGCGGTCGCTCACCTCTGGCGTTCGGCGTCACCATTCGAGCGGCAATGAACACAGCGAGAAATCCCGACGATGAGATTCGCCGCCTTTTCGAGAAGCATGTGCCGGAGGTTGCCTCAGGGACTGTCGAGTTGGTTTCTGTTGCTCGGGAGGTAGGTGATCGAGTTCTGGTCGCAGTCCGATCTCATGATCCCTCGATTCATCCCGTGTCGGCCTGCGTTGGCAAGGGAGGCGTCCATCTCAAGAATATCGTGCGCGAATTGGGTGAGAAGGTCGGCATTGTCCTCTGGAGCGAGACACCCGAGAGTTTCGTTTTGAATGCTCTCGCCCCATTCGGTCCGTCAGCCGTCAGAACACCGAAGGTCACGCTCGATATTGGAGCACGCGTCGCTTGCGTCGACGTAGGCCCTGAGATGCTTGCGTACTTTTCAGAGCAGGCTGGTTCCCGCGTTCGTCTTGCTTCCAGACTGGTCGGTTGGGATATTCGCGTCGTTCCTCATGATGAGGTTTGAGACGCCGACGCTGGAGACGAACTGCCGCCCCGCCTCTCCGCTCGACGCGTGGCGGCAATTCGGGTGCGCTGTTCACGCTCAACCTTGCGTTTCCGGCGGCAGTCGCTCAGCTTGTCGTTCGGCAAAGCCATGAAGCGCTTCATCCAACTTGTTCTAGCCACCGTGGGGTTGTGTTCCGGTTGCTCACAGTCAGGCATCGTGACTCCACGCGAGTTCACCCGAGAGTTCGCCGAGGCATTCAGGAAAGCGAGTCCGGGATTGAAGGTCTCCATCGTAAAGGACTTGGAGTTGAAAGTCACCTCTACGGATGGGCGCGACTCGACTTCGTTCTTGGACAACGCGTACGACATGTACAAGCAAGATCCGAAAGCAAAGGCGGACGTGATACGGCGATTCGTTGCCGCTGGCCTGGAGACTATCGACACCGTGCGCGACGAAGTAGATCGCACGCGGATCGTTCCAGTCATCAAGGATCGACCCTGGCTGGAGGAGACTCGGCAAGCGTTGTTGAGCCGGGGCGCGAAGGAAGTTCCAGAGCATGTTTATGAGGATTTCAGCCCGGAATTGATCATCCTTTACGCGGAGGATTCTCCGAAGAATATCCGCTACCTGGGACCGAAAGACTTGGAGTCGGCAAAGATCGAACGATCAGAGTTGAGGGCTCTTGCCTGCGAGAATCTCAAACGACTGCTTCCCAAGATTGAGCGCCACGGAACAAACGGCCTTTACATGCTTACTGCCGGAGGAGACTACGAGGCCAGCCTGTTGGTACTCGATTCGATTTGGAGCGGCGGCCAGATGGACGTGAGCGGTGACGTGGTGGTTGCTGTTCCGACCAGAGATATCTTGCTGGTGACCGGAAGCCAGAATCCACAAGGAATTGAGAAGGTAAAGCAGATGGTCAAAGAAGCTTCAGCCGGGGGATCGTACAGGCTGACTCAGAAGCTTTTTGTGTATCGGAATGGCAGATTCACTGAATTCAAAGGGAGTGCCGAACCAGACGGTGCAGCGAATCGGAGCCAGCCGATTCGCTCCGAGACAAATCGAACATCAGCGGCGGCTGGCTCCGATCGCTGACCTTTTGCGTCATGCCCGGGAATGAGCATCGTCCGCACAGTCCCTTGGTCAGAGTTAATCTCTCGCCTTCGTGAGAATAGAGCCTCCCTCCGTTATGCGGAGTTGGTTGAATTCATCCTTGCTTCGGACTATTTCACGGAGATTCACGGCGGTCCTTTTCTCTCGGGTTTCCTTGTTTCGGATGCCCCTGACTTCACCTTCGGCGAGCACATGATACGCGTCGTCGGGGTCGGGAGAGATGAGTTCGAGATCAGCTATTACCGGGGGCTGGGCTATCCCAAGGACGCAGCGCATAGAATTTGTTCCGGCGAAGACTTGATTTCGAACTTTTCGCTTTTCTCCAAGAAGTTTCTTGGCGTCGATTTGAAAATGAAAAAACTGGCATAACCAACCGTGGGAGCGAATCCTCCTCCGCCCCTGCGGGGCTGCGGAGGATCGCTCCACTTGTCGTTCGGCGTAATATGACCGCGCTCGGTGACATCATCGCGAATGAGTTGGCAGCGCCACAGGGACGAAACCTGCAGGAGCGACTGCTTCAGGCGATGTTCATGATGGAGCGTTATCGGGGCATTGATGCGGGATGGCGAGAAGTAGTGGGCGAGGTTCGTGATGCGGACATTCGCACCGGAGCGATCAGCCGCCTTGCAGACGCATTGCGCATCTTTATACGTTCCCCCAAGGAGCACCCTGACGTCGGCTCTGCGATTTGGGCTCTTGGTGCGCTCCGTGCGGATGAGGATGCAGACTTATTCGCTGCCGTCCTCGCTGCCAGCAGCGGGTATGGCGCCCACGCTCGCGAGCAAGCTCAGTGTGCTTTGGAAGTCATTCGACAATGAAGAGATCGCCGAACAAGACGCTGGAGACGAACTGCCGCCCCGCCTCTCCAAACCCTGCATCCGGCCCAACTGTGCGCGGCCTGCGCTCGGGGCGACAAGCATGCCAACTATCTGCTGACCTTTACCGAAAAAGGCCGCCGGCGCTGCCTCTATGTTCCCAAGTCCATGGTTCCAATGCTCAAACGCGCCCTGAAGAATGGACGTCGGATCGAGCAGTTGCTCTATGAGATGGGGCCGGCTTTGCTGCGGGAATATCGCGCTAAAAATCCTGCGCAGACCGGCCCGGCTGTACGAGCTAAGCGTCGGCGAGAGAACTCAAAATCCTAGTGGCATCGGGCGGAACGCCCGTCTTACGCAAGGCCAGCGCCGGCGAGCCGGGCGCATTTAGTACGGCACTGCACCGTCAACCTACCTGGGGCGGCTCGAATCCCTTCCGGTAATTCCGCGAAAGGATCTGCTTGTTCGCTTCGTCGTGGTTGGTGAACCGGAAGTTTTCACCGTCCCAACGCAGTTCGTCGCCCGGGAAGCGCGTCGCTTTCACGGAAAGCAAGGCCGGTTCGGTGATCCTCCAGCCAATATCGAACGGCGCCCAAAGAGGCTTCTTTTTCCCCAAACAGGTGTCCGCCCAATCCTTCCAATGATCGCGCGGCTCGACCTCCGGCAGCGGCTCGTTTTTCACTTCTTTGCCATTGCGAAAAACTGTGATCTTGCCATCCGCTTGCAGCAGAAGCGTGCCTTCTTCGCACACAACCATGGTGTGGTTGGCTCCCACCTTCATGGGCGGAAGACCAAGCGAGGCAAACGACGGCAGCAAAGCGCTGTCATTGTAATGGACAACGAACTTTTCCCGGACAAACTTTCCGCCGCCCGGATACGTGATGGTGCTTTGGTTATGCGCCGAATGCCCGACGTTTGCGGGGCGAATGGTATGCGTCAGCACCGCTTCCGGTGAGGGCAAATCGTAGGCGAAATAGACAAGATCGAGCAGGTGGCAGCCCCAATCGGCCAATTGCCCGCCGCCGGTTTCCCAGAAGGCGCGCCAACGCCGGGGCGCAAGGTCCTCACTGTAGGGGATGTCGGTCGCGATCGGGCCGCGCCACAAATTCCAATTCAGATAGTCCGGCACCGGCTGAGCAGGGGGATACTCGCTCCAGGGATCGGCGAAGTAGTGTCCGCGGGAGACACCGCCAGTCCAGACCCAGGCCTCAACCGGTTTGCCCAGTTGGTTTTTGCGCAACAGTTCGACCGCCTGCATCCGGCCCTTGTGGCAGGCGCGTTGATTGCCCATTTGCGTGACGATTTCCGGACGCGCTTTCAATCCGTCACGGATCATGCGCAGCTCCTCCAGTTGATGGACCAGCGGCTTCTGTCCGTAGATGTGCTTTTTGTGCTTCATGGCCGTGAGCATCATCGGCGCATGATGGAAGTCCGGGGCCTCGACGATGACCGCGTCGAACTGATCGGCGCGATCAGCAAAGGCCTCGCGGTAATCGGCCACCTTCCACGAGCCGGGAAATTCCGCGGCCACCTTGTCCAGAACATTTCGATCCACGTCGCAAAAACCGACAAACTCGACCATGGGATGGCCTTTCAGGTTGCCCCGTTCGAGGCCGCCGATGCCTCCGACGCCGATCTGAAAAATGCGCAGTTTGCTGTTTTTGTTGACCTGTGCCCGCGCAGGCAAGGAGAGGGAAGCCAGACCGGCGGTTGCGGCGGCGCCGGTTTTGAGGAAGGAACGCCGGGTTACAGGAGTAAAAGCCTTCGATGTGTGATTCGTTTTCATGATGTCGCGAATTTTAATTAAGAGGCCGGCCAAGCTCAAGCAAAACCAGCAATTCTCATTTTTGCAGAGCGCGGCTGTCCCCAGCCGCAGCATGAACGAACTCGAAAGAGCCCCTGGGGAATTCTCCCGCGTCATCGCGCTTCCCATCCGCTGCGGCTGACGACAGCCCGTATAGCTTGGGCTTGTCCCAAGAGCGTTATGCTCCTGAACTTTGTCGGAAACTTTGTCGGGAACTTTGTCGAAATGCCCCGAAATTCATTCCATTACTCGACAAAGTTTGGGTGAGGCCGTTTTGGGACAAGCTCTAGCTTCTCCGCCCCAGGGAGTCTGGCCTGGTGCAGCGGCCTTAAGGGTTGTTCCCGCTCGCGCGCTCTCGGGCTTCCGTTACGGTTTTGCTCTTCAAGGGAAGCGCCTGGAGGCGGCGATACCATTCGGCAGCTTCTTCATGCTCGTGATTCCGATAAAGCGCGTCGGCCCGCTCTTTGATGGCCGTGGCGGTATTGGCCCATCCGAGCTTTTCGAGGGTCTCGCGAGCGACGGCGATCTCGTTCTCGTTCAGCCGGATTCCTGTGGTGCCCGAGGCCATGAGATTGGTCCGGTGCTGGCGATGGGGGAGGCCAAGAGCATGGCCAAGCTCGTGAGCCGTCACTCGGGGCAATGGTTCGTCGATTCCGCCCTCGACCGGCCGGAGACTGGCGGTGTCCTTCACGAAGTTCGCCTCTCGAAAATGGATGCCGTTGATGGCCATCTTTTTGAGGTAATAGACGTGGAAAAGGCTCGAAGCGCGGCTTTCCACCGGTCGAAGTCTCAACACCGAATGGTGCGGCCCGGAGCGCCAGGATTGCGCGTACCTTTCCGCGTTTCGGGCCGGCTCGCTGGCAAGCGATTCGAGGTAAAAGTGAATACCGGCTTGGGCCCAAACGCGGTTCACCTTCGAGAGGATTCGCTGGACATCCGCCTCGGTGAGAGTGGTGTGAACGTCGGGCGCATTCGTGGCGGATAAGAGGTGCACGCGAAGAGGGGCGACAAGGTAATCCTGAAACTGAAAGGGCGGTTGGTCACCATTTCCGTCATCCGCCGCCCAAAGGTGCGGCGCCGCGAAGAGCGAAACCAGCAGGCCCGCTCCAACCGTTATCGAAGTGCGTAAACTCACATGACGCCAGGCCCGGCCTCCGCCGGTTCAGTTCTTCTCCTTGAGCGCCGCTTCGATGGCTGTGACCACCTCCGGCGAGTCGGGTTTTGCAGCGGGCTCGAAGCGCTTGAGGATTCTACCGTCGTGACTCACGAGGAACTTGCCAAAATTCCATTTCACGTCGCCGGGAAAGGGCGATTCCTTGCCGCTCAATGCCGTGTAAAGCGGATGCTGGTCCGGCCCCTTGACGTGGATTTTGTCAAAGAGGGGGAAGGTGACATCGTAGCGGCTCGAGCAGAATTGTTTGATCTCTTCGTTCGTGCCCGGCTCTTGCGCGCCAAAGTCGTTGCAGGGAAAACCGAGAACCGAAAAGCCCTGGTCCTTGTACTTCTGGTGGATGGCTTCGAGGCCCTTGTATTGCGGGGTAAGGCCGCATTGGGAGGCAACGTTCACGATCAGGAGAACTTTGCCGTCGTATTTCCCGAGCGAGACCGCACTGCCATCGATGTCTTTGAGCGGGATGTTCTGAAGAGGAGTCATCGTATCAGCGGCCACGCATGGGACGGCCAAAAGCAAGGTGAGGAAGAGGTATTTCATCGCGGCCAGTATTCATGCTCGAACGGCCTTGTCAATCTTGCGGGCAGTGCCGGGAAGTGAAATCAGGACACTACCGGAAGCCCGGTTTGCCACTCATGATTTGTTAGCAGTCGAGCCTGGGGTAGCGACTGATCGCGAACGCGGCTCGCCGGGGACGGACTCGCCCTACCGGCCTTCCGGCCCTCCGCCCGCTATGGTTGAGGGTCGGCCGTGCCGGGAACGATTCGGATCGTGTGGCTCACTGGTTGAAATGCCTCGCGGATGGCGCGGGCCAAAGGCGCTCGTTCCTCCTCTGTTTTTGCGGCAACTTCTTCCATGTCCGCCTTCGCTTCAGGGCTGCGAAAGAGCTGTTTGATCTGCCGCGTTTCGTAAGCCTGTTTGGCCGCGACGGCCTGATCGACCTTCTCAAATGCCGGCAGAAACGGGTTGTCGGGAAACTCCGCGGCCAGATTAATCCCGGCGGAAAGCCGTTCGCACGGGAAGGTCCTGGTCTGCTCGCCCCAGGTAACCTCGTAGCTGGCGGCCCTCGCATTCCTGACGCGAAGGATGAGGCGATTCAGATCCTGATTGAACGGAACCAACGTCATGGCGGAGCGAATACTGTTATCATTGTCCGCCGGACCGGTGGCACAAAATGGATAGCGGCCGCTCCGGATCCGCAGTTCGCCATTTTTGTCCGACAAAAGGTCGTGACCGGGCGAAACGGAGGACTGGTTTGAGTCGAGGTCCACGGTGAAGGTGCCGATCTCGCCATCGAGTCCGAAGGCGCTCAAGAAGGCATAAGCCATGATAAAGCTTCCCGACCAGCCCGGATGCACGCCATCTTTTCCGGCGACGGCGTAATTCGTTCCGTGGCGGGTTCGGGCGAAGTAATCGGCCACGAGCATCGGCCAGAAAACATCAGCGAAGGCGGCGCCTTCTTCGCGGGCAATGCTGATCCCGATGTTGCGCAGTTCGCAGAGGTTCTGGTTCAGCTCGACCGCAGTGGCATTGGTGGCTTGCGACCAATTGGGACGCTTGCCGACACAGCCGGGAGAACCAAGGACCACGCGAACATCGTTTGCCCGGAAAGCGTCCACGATGCGCTGCGTGTAGCTACGGTAACGTTCGCCAATCTCCTCTTCGTAAGGGCGGTAAAGGTGGTCGTTCATGCCGTAGCAGGTCGTGGCAATGGTCGGCTCGAAGCGGAGAACGTCATTGGTCATTCGCGCGAGGAAGCCGTCGGCCTTTTCGCCGCTCCAGCCAAATTGCCGGACGGTGATCTCCAGGTCCGGCACGCATACCGTTAAATAAGTCTCGATAACGCGCGAATACATCTTCTGTTCCGTGATGGAATCCCCGCAGACCGCCAGGCGGTCTCCCTTGCGTAGAATCAGCCTTTCCGTTCGAGGAGCTGGTTTCGCATCGAACCGGGCGAAGTAATCGTTGGTCGCGGTAAGTTGCGCGGGTGTCGGAATCCGAGAGCTCTCCGCGGCGAAACGGCTGGCGCAGGAAGGAAGCAGTGCCGCAAGGAGCAGGGCAAAGGCGAAGGGCAATCGTCTCATGGGGCTCGCACTGTTTGACAAAAGGTTTCGAGAGTCAAGGTGCAAAAAAAGACCGGGCCTGCGCCCGGTCTTTTCGTGTGTTCTCAGGATTCTATTGAATGCGAATTTGGTAAAAACGGTGGCCTGTGGCCGGGGGCGGACCGGGGTCGGTGAAGGTCTTCACCGTGCCATCCCCGGCGATCACGGTCAGCATGGTCCAGATCGGGTCGTTCAAGTCATCCTTGTATTCGACCGTGTAGGTGAATTCCGGCTTGGTTTGGAACGAGCCCATGAAACTGCCGTTGTCGTAGGTCAGATCGAAGATCTCGGCGTCGAGCCGGATGACCGTCACAGTGGCCTGGCAGGTGACCGTGTTGCCGCTGCTGTCGGTGGCGGTGAACGTTACTGTGTGTGAGCCCGGTTCCAGCAAAGTGCCAGGCGCCGGACTCTGGCTGACGGTGAGGCAGCAGCAGTTATCCGTGGCTGCGACCTCGCCGGTCAGATCCGGCAAGGCCAGCTCATTGCTGTTGGTCAGGCAATAGACGCGATTGGTCGGGCAGGCGGTGATGACCGGCGGGGTCGGGGTGCTTTCCTCGACCTTCACGACCACCGAGCCGACGGAAATCCCGTTCTCCTGGCCATCGCTCACGAGGTAATAGAACGTGTCCGGCCCGCAGGCGCCCGGCGCCGGGGTGTAGGTGACAGTGCCGTTATCCAAGGTCACTGTTGCGAATCCCCTCGAACTGAAATCGGCCATGTAGGAAACGGGCGAGCCGTTTGCAGTGGCGTTGATGAGCAGATCATCCACCCAATGGCGTTGATTCAGGCCGCCCGTGCGGGCGAAGATGGCAAAGCGCCCGGCCTCCGGCTGATAGGACGTTGGGAAGTTATCGAAAACGTTGGTGCCATCCACGACGACGTCCACCGTGCCGTCCGCATCGAGGTTAATGGATACCGGAATGAAGTTCGGGCTGTTCCATTTCGGAATCGAAACCGAGCCAAGGAACGCCTCGTTGTACTTGACCCGAATGGCCGGTCCGGGTGGCTGGGTTCCGCCAGAGAAGTTGTCAAAGCAGATGGAGAGTCCGCTGCCCACGCCGTCTTCGGCCGGCGTGGCTGCGACGGCGGCATCCGGAATATCGCCCGCGAAGTTAAAGCTCAACCCATCCGCGCCGTCGGCACTGCCGCTGCCGATCTGGAGCAGAAAGCTGGCGTTAAAGGAGGTCACGGGCTGGCTGGCGAGTTGATTGACGACGAAGCTGCCGGCCTGGCCGTTGACGGCGTCGGTAACGTGGAGCACTCCGCCACTAATGTAGGCGCTGCCATACAGATTGCCGCCCAGCGTGCTCTCCTGAGCGGTCTCGAGAGTGAGCACGGTAATCGAGAGGTCATCCACCCAGTGCGATTCGAACTGGCCGCCGGTGCGGGCGTAGAAGCCGAAGCGGCCTGTAGCCGGTCCCCAGGGCAAGGTCACGTTCCCAAAAACATTCGTTCCGTCCACGAGAACGGTGAGAACGCCTTCCGGAGTGAGCGTGATCGACACGGGCACGTATGCCGTGCTGTTCCAGGCCGTGGGCATTTGCACACCCGCGATGTCGGTGCCGTTATAACGAATCTTCATGCCGGAGGTGTTGGCGGTGCCGCCTCCCGGATACGGGGCGAAACGATAATTATCCACGGCGAAGCTGAAGCCGGTTCCCATGCCTTCTTCTGCAGCCCGCGGACCGGTGGCCGCGATGGGAATATCGCCGGCAAAGTTGAAACTGAAGCCATCAGCCGGTTCGCCACTGCCATCGCCAATGCGCAGCAAAAAGCTGGCGGTGAAGCCCGAGACCTGGCGACCTGGTGTCAATTCGTCCAGGATGAAGGAGCCTGACTGGCTGGTGGCGGCCGGTGTGATTCTGACCGCACCGCTGTTGTCCACGCCGCCCGAGCTTTCCACAGCCGCTGCTCCAAAGACCGCCGAACCCGCGGGTATCTGGCCGTCGTTGAAGTCGGCGTTAAACGTGGTCGGGAAGAGACCGCTGACCGCGATCAATTGGATGGGATCGCCTTCGGGATCGGAGTCGTTGGCCAGAAGACTGGCAGCGCTGACGCTGACCGGAGTGTTCTGAGTGGTGTTGAGCATTTCGCCGGTTACAACCGGAAGTTGGTTTGCGACGATGAGTTCCACCGGGTCGCTGGTGGTCACGCCGCCGTCGTTGCCGACATCGACTGTGTAAGTGCCGGAGTCCTCCACCTGTGCATCGTTGATTTGCAGGGTTGCGCTATTGGCGCCGGGAATGGCCTGCCCATCCTTGCGCCACTGGATGACCAGCGGTCCGCTGTTGGGCGGATTTGAAACGGTAACCGAATAGTTCACAGTCGAGTGCAGCGCCACCGTTTGAGAAGGAGGCGCGGGCTGAACCAGGATTGCGGGCGGTTCAGGAATGTAGATATCGCGGTACTCGGCCAGCACTGTGGCCGCGCTCGGCGAGGGGATATGGGCGGTTGTACCCAGGCCCACCAGCACCGTGTCGGGGAATCCGAGTGTGGTCATGGTCGTCTGAACCCAGTCCACGCCATTGCTGCCGCGGAAGGCGATGAAGGTATTGCCCTCGCGTTTGATGCGAATCCACGCGTTCGGAATTCCGGCCGGACCGCCGACATTGCCGTTGCCACCG
>CAZCUL010000390.1:0-4627 GCA_964501475.1 uncultured Verrucomicrobiota bacterium
AGACCACGCGCCAGATGCGGCCAAATTCGCGGTCCACGCCCTCCGGATCAGCCTGGGCATTTTGATAACACGGGTATTTGTCATACCAATCCATCACCCAGAGCGCACCGTCCGGGCCCGCGTGGACGGCCACCGGTCGGAACCACGGGTCTTTACTCACCAAAAAATTCCCCGCGCCGACCTTCTCGTGGCCGCGGTCTGGCCCGAGCAGCTTCGATTCTTTCTCAGCCTTAAAAGTCGCCCCCACGGTCGTGAGCCGGTCGCAATTGATTGCGTTCTGGTGGATGTTGCCGAGGAAGACCAGCCCGCGCCATTCAGCCGGATATTGGTCGCCCTGGTAAATGCAAATCCCCGCGTGGGCCGCGCGGTAGTGGCGCCAATCAACAATCGCCGGCAATCCCTTGGTGGGCAGGTCGCGCACGTAACCGTACGGATTTGCCCAGGTGCCGCCCTGCCGGTTGTATTGCCCGCCGGGCGCCATGTGGAACAGATGCATGATCACACAGGCGCTCACAAAGGCGTCGCCGCGTTCGTTCCAATCCACGCCCCACGGATTGCTCGTGCCGTCTGCGAACACCTCGAACTCTTTCGTTCTCGGATGAAAGCGCGCCAAGGCAGCGTCCATGACCACGCCGTCATCATTCGGATCGTCGGGATTCCTGACCTTCGAATGCGTAAAGACCCCGTGAGTCATGTAAAGCCAGCCGTCTGGCCCCCAGGCAAACCCGTTGAGCAGCTCATGCCGGTCTTCCAGCCCGAAACCGGTCATGACAATTTCGCGTGTGTCCGCCCGGTCATCGTCATCCGTGTCCTTCAGAAAGTAGAGATGCGGCGCCTGGCCGACGTAAGCGCCCCCATTGCCAAGCGCAAGACCGGTCGCCAGACTGAACCCATCGGCCCACACATGGACCTTGTCCGCTTTGCCGTCCCCATCGGTGTCTTCGAGAATCTTGATCCGGTCGCGGCCCTTCTCCCCCTTGGGCGCGCCTTTGGGATACTCGTAAAGTTCGAGCACCCACAGGCGTCCCCGCTCGTCCCAGGTCATCGCTACCGGATTAACCACTTCCGGTTCGGCCGCGAAGAGCCGCGCCTCAAAACCTGGCGGAAGCTGAATGGCCTTCTGCGTATCCTCGGGCGAAAGCGCCCCTGTCGTGGCCGGCGCGTGCCCCCCGGTCATCTGTTTTCCAGGCGGATTATTGGTGTAGATGGGAAAGCCCAGGTCCTTTGTAACGTCCGGCCGGAATGAAGCGGCGGAAAGCAACGGAGATGCGGCCAATAGAAGAGCGATGGCAATAAGCATTTTCATGACTGAAGAAGAACGTTAGCCGTTTCAATCCCCCGCCTTCAATCCGAATTCAACGCCCGCGAGGGCTGGACTGGGCTGGACAAGGCTGAAAGAGGATTCTTGTAACGCTATCTGACTTTCGGGAACGGTTGCAGCGCATACGTTGGCTCTCGGTCCACTGGCACAGGCCCGCCCGAGGAAATCCGCCTCGACCTTTGGCGCCAAGAAAATTACGGGCAAAAAAATGGGAACCTCGATCTTCTTGCCCATCAATGTTCTTGCCATTCACTCATGGCCAGCGGACTCCGGCGGCTTGGCATTTTCTCTGAGAACCGGCCTTCTCGCGCACTGCATCGACACGGCCTTGGCTCAATGGCAGCATCGATTCAGTCACAGCCATGACCGAGACGTTCATCAAGGAGCGCAAGCACACGTTGACGGGCAAAGTCAGGCTGCCGGCCATCCTGAAGCCGTGCCCATTGTGCTGGCGAGTCCCGCGGATTGCGGCGCCCCAGCTTCGCGCTGCCGCATCGCTTGGTAACGGCCAACGAGGTCTGCATCCGGCGCGCTGTGGGTCGGTTGAAGCCCGATAAACTCCATCACCTCCGGGAACGTGTCTGCGCCATTATCCGGCAAGGTTAAGCCAGTTTCGCCACGGTCGAAGACCTGTTTCGCGCGACTTCAGCGCAGACCTTCACGGCGGTAGTGAAGCCGGAACTGATTGACCGCCTGATCAGGATGTCGCTATCACGCGCAAATGTGTGGCAACTCAGAAAGACGCGGACAAACAGATCAAGGACCACGGGGACATCACCGGAACGTTCGGTCGAAAATCCGCCGTGCCGCCCTCACCACTTGCCGCTGTGGTGCTGAGCAACCTTCCACCATCGCCGACATGAATGCTGTCGGCCTCAAACAAGGAGTTTGTTCCAACGGTGACTCACCAGAGGTTACGCCGCTGCGCCGGCTTCTCGAGACCGGCGCGGAGAGCCTTCTCTTGCAGCGCGGCTGCCGCCGGAACGGGCGAGTGGTGAAACAACACCTGGGCGATTTGATCAAACCGGCGAAGCGCGTTCAGGGCAACCTGCCACTGCCCGGGAGATTCACGCCCATAGTTCTCCTGCAGACCCAGACAGATGGCGAGGTAGGCGCCCCGAGCCCGCGTCCGCACGTCGCCGCTGTTCAGGTCCTTGTCAATTTCCTGCTTGAGTTGCTGTTGCATCCGCGCGGCCAGTTCGGTGCGTTCCGGCAACGGCGACACGTTTTCAGGCGGCTCGGTTTTAATGACGTAGAGCAACCGGCCGTTCTTTCGGATGCGCCGCCCGCCCTGCTCGATGATGACGCGTTCGGCCAAATCGATCAGCCGATCGGCAAAGCTCGTGATCGTCTCGTCTTCCGGCATCTGATCCCGCGTGCTATTGCGGTAGCGATCCACGATCTTCCAACCTTGTGAGAGCATCCAGCGATAGCCTTTGACCACGCCCAGGACCGTCCCTGCGGTCGCGGCGTTGTTGTCGCAATCCCAGCCCAGATTGAACGCCAACTCGAGGGTCCGGGCGAAATCACCTTTGCCGTGCAGCAAGGCGGCGATAGTGCAGGCGGTGTTCAACTCGTAACCGTTCCGGTCGCGCATGGCGCCGTCGTGCCGGCTGTATTTGCCCTTGATCTTCATTCGCGTCGCCCTCCAGTCGTCCGGCCTCTCGCCATGCCAGCCACGAACGTCCTCAACGATGCGGCGAATGGCGCATGCCGGATCGAGTGCCGCGACGCCGGCATCGAGCAGCGCATCCACGTCGCCGGTCTGGAAAGCGCTCGCGATCATCGTGTCGAACAACTGCGTGGTCTGCGCGGGCTCGCCATCGATGGCCACGCGCGTGTAGTGAAGCCCGATGCGAGAAGCCGTTTGTGGCAGGGCGGGTGCGATGAGGCCAAAGGTTTCGCAAAGGAACTGGCCTGAGATGTTGAACTCGGCCCAGGGATTGAGCAGGACGTTGCCGGTCAGCGGCGGTTCCAGCCCGATATCCATCAATTGCCGGGCGTATTGGTTCGAGCACCAAATGCGCTGGTTGATGCGCTCGCGCCATAAGCCGGCGATGTCGGCGGGCGGCAGCAGGACCGCGTCGCGTCGTTGCATCTCGAAGATGTAAACCCATTCGAAATCCGTATCATCATCCGTCCAGGCGCCGTCGGGAAGCGAAGGCAGATAGTTGGTCACTGCGCCGGGCTCCGCGATGTATTTCATTTCGTGGGGAAGCCCATTGAGATTGCCCAAAATCTGGCCCAGGAGACCTCCCCGGATTTTGTCGTGCACGGTTTCAGCCGGGACCTCGACGGTCGAAGCGGCCGGGCTGTTTATCAGGGCGCACAGCCAGATGAGGGCGCCGGACAGGAGGCGCATCAATGCCGAATGCCTTATTGGAGATTCTCTGATGACACCAGGGGCGGGAGCATTCATGGCGGCAGAATACAGGGCACCCTTTTCGAACGCAGCATGATTCTGGTGGCTGTAGGAAGGCGAAGTTGTCCGCGGCGCGGTTGGGTTTACCGGCGGTGCGGGAACGCGCGCGCCGACTCGCGGGGCCGCCCCGGTGCACTTCCGCGATGGTGGACATCCAAAGGCCGTGGGAGCGGCAAGAAACAACCGAAGAGGGAAGACAGGCGAGACGCGCTGTCCTACGTGAATGGCAGGAAAATTATGGGCAAGAAGATTGAGCTCATTTTCTTGCCCCTTAATATTCTTGCCCTTCAGGTGACAGGTGAGAGGCACTGTCCTCGACCGTCGTTCCACTGTTGGCTGCGGGATCGCGCTTGTTTCCGGCCAGCCCGGGTTTAGATTCCCCGCAACCGTGAACGTCCCGCTTCCATTCGATCAGGCGGCCAGAATCGCCGCGGCTGGTGACAATGTCGCCATTGCCATTCGCCGTTTGGAAGGCGGCACCCTTCTTAACTTTAAAGAGAGGCAGATCACGCTGTCGCACACCGTTCTGGAAGGGCATCGGTTTGCGCTCGAACCCATCGGCGCGGGCGAACCGCTGCTCTCGTGGGGATTACCGTTTGGCCTGGCTTTGCGAGGCATCCGTCCGGGCGATTACATCTGCAATGACACAATCCTGGCGGCGCTCAGACTGCGCCATGTCGATTTCACGTTGCCAACTGTTTCCAGTTTCAAGGATCACCTCGCCCCCTACCGCATCGAGCCGGGTAGCTTCCGACCGGCCGATCAGGTGTCTCGCCATGCCGCTCCGTCCTTTTTCGAGGGTTTCGCTCGAGAGGGTGGCCGCGGCGTAGGAACGCGTAACTATGTCGTGATCCTGGGAACCAGTTCGCGCGCGGCGAGCTTCG
>CAZCUL010000391.1:0-3398 GCA_964501475.1 uncultured Verrucomicrobiota bacterium
GGCGGCATGACAGATTCGGACAGCGCGCAGATAGTCTTCGGCCACCTCCTCCATGGAAGCGCGGCCCATGTTGTACCAGAACCAGTGTGAGTTGACCTCGTTGCCGACAATGAAATTGTCCGCGCGCCCGAAACGGTTTTCCGCGCCCGAATAGCGCTGGGCCAGGAACTCGATGCAGCCCCTCAAGTAAAACAACCCTTCGGAAGTGCGAGTGTTGAAAGCGCCGAGACCATTTGGGGCGCGCGAATCGTAATCAGGGTGAAGCATGACTTTGTTCACCAGCTCATCGCTGCTCCTGTAAGCCAGCAGGATCAGACTGACAACCACTCCCGCGTCCGAGAGCGGCTTGATCTTCCGGTCCAGGGCCTCGACGGGACGGCGATGGAAAGAGAGCTGACTGCCGTCCATCTGCCATTTCAAGGTGCCTGACGAATCGGCGGGATCAATGATCTGCGAGAGGTTGACGTTCAGCGCGGCGTGCTTGATCTCCAGGCTCAAAGCATCGTCCACCATTTGGACCTGAAGTCCTTTGATGCTGGCGGTTTCGCGATAGGGCCGGGCGCTTCGGGCGACGCCGTCGAACAGTTCCACGAACCGGTTGGTGCCGAGCGCCAGCGGGCGGGAATCCTCCGCGGACGACACGGCCAAAAAACTCGAGTAAAGCCGGTCACGCAATTCATCGAAGCGGGGAATGGCGATTGAGAATCCCGATCCGCCTCCGTCCACCCGGAAGGTTTCGCGCGGATCGCCCGCCGCAGCCAGGCTGGTTTCGCCCGGTTTAAGTTCAGTGATGAACAGACGGGCCCGGGCGGGCGCGGAACCTTTGATGAATATCTGTTCCTTGTTTGCGACGACGTTTGTGACTCCTTCAATGCTGGCAGCCTTGCCGGGAAGTCCTGCGAGAAAAGGGGCCAAAACCGCCGCGCCGATGCCGAGTCCGAGCAACGGGCGCGACCAGAATCTGGCGGAACGCGGATGAGGTTCCGGGCGAATCAAACCTTCTGCCCATTCTTGCGCCGGCCGTCCGTCAGGAATTCGAGGTAATAGGCGAGGCGATCCCGCAGTTCCTTGCGCGGCACGATGGCATCGATCAACCCGCGGTCGAGCAGGAACTCGGCGGTTTGAAATCCGGGCGGCAATTCGCTCTGGGTGGTGTCCTTGATCACACGCGGGCCGGCAAAGCCGATCATCGCGCCCGGCTCGGCCAGAATCAGGTCGCCCACGCTCGCGTAACTGGCCATGACACCGGCGGTGGTGGGATGGGTGAGCACGCTGATATAAGGAAGTCTTGCTTTGGAATGATAAGCGAGCGCAGCACAGGTCTTGGCCATCTGCATGAGGCTGAACATGCCTTCATACATGCGCGCCCCGCCGCTGGTGGAAACGATTACCACCGGTAATAGTTTATCCGTCGCCGCTTCGATCAGGCGGGTGACCTTTTCTCCCACCACCGAGCCCATCGAGCCGCCGAGGAACGAAAAGTCCATCACTCCCAGCGCGACCTTGCAGTTGTGTATTTTGCCGATGCCGGTAATGACCGCGTCCTTGAGTCCCGTGTTCTTTTGGTTCGTCTCGAGCTTTTCCTTGTAAGAGGCCGCTCCGGTGAACTCAAGGATGTCGATGCTGGTCATCTCCGCATCCATCTCTTCGAAGGAGCAGGTGTCCACCAGCGAATGGATGCGTTCCCGCGCACCGATGGGCAGATGGTAATGGCAGCTTGGGCAAACCTTGTAATCCTCGCCCAATTCCTTGTCGAAAACCATGTTGCCGCATTTCGGGCACTTGGACCAAAGCCCCTCCGGAATCTCACGTTTTTTGGACTTGCCCAGCCCGAGCTTTGGCTTCTTGAGCGTGACTTCCGTACTCGAGGACGGCGGCGTCACCGCCGGCTCAACCGTTTCCAGGCCCAACGTTTTCTTGGTAAATGAAGTGGTAGCCATGGCCATTCTTTCACTTTAGCTGAACAAACCGCGAGCAACAGTCCAAACACAGACCTCCGCGGCGCCGCCCTCGCGCAAAAGGCGGGCGCACGCGCTGGTGGTGGCGCCGGTCGTCAGGACATCATCGATGAGCACGACTCGTTTTCCTTTCAGCTCAACCGGCTTGTTCAATGCAAATGCGCGCCGCACATTGGCGGCCCGTTCGGTTCGCGAAAGTTGCGTCTGGGTGCGCGTCGGCTCCACCCGGCGCAAGGCCTTCCGGTCCAGCGACAGCCGAAGCTCCCGCGCCAGGTGCTGCGCCAGGCGGCCGGCCTGATTGAACTCGCGTTCCCGTTCTTTGAGTGGATGCAATGGCACCGGCACGATCAGGTCCCATGATTCCTGGCGCAGGCTGGGCGCTGCTTCCCGCAACAGCAAATCCGCCAGGAACGACTCAAACCACAAAGCCCGATTGTATTTATAACGGTGAACGATGTCCAAAACCATTCCTTCCGCGGCCACCGCCGAGCGCGCCCAGCAGAAATGCAGGGCGATCTCCCGGCAATTACTGCATTCGAAAGTGCTGGTGATCTCTCCCGGGAAAGGAAGGCCGCAGCGCTCGCAGAAGGGCGGCCTGATAAACCTGATCTGTTTCCAGCAGCTCGGTCCGATAAAGCCTTCGTTGGCCGTAGCGCGCTCATTTCCGCAATTCTGGCACACATCAGGATAGAAAAAGCTTAACCCGGCTTCAAGAGAGCATTTCAAGGTCTGGGGAAGCCTAATTGGCATGGCGACTCGCCTCCTGCGCAAATTTCGGCGCCAGCCAGAGCAGCGCCAGCACCGCCGCCAACACCACCAGCGCCAGCCAGCCATCGATCAATCGCCGCGTGCCCCAGAACCAGAGGTTCGCCGCCGGCTGGCTGTGCGTGATGAACCCATAAAACTTGAGCCAGAAAATCCACCCGGCGTGCAGGCCAATCGAAAAATACAAATTGCCGGTCCGTTGATAAGCCAGTCCCAGAATCATCCCGGCCGTGACCAGCGCAAGAAAGCCCGGAACCAGCCTCTCCAAGTCGATGAAGCCCTCCAACATTTGTCCGAGCGCCCCAAACCCTGAATACCATTCGATCTCCGCCGGCGGTTCCGGTTTGGCAAAGAAATGAACCACGGCATAAACGGCGCTGCTCAGAAGTAAAGCCGTCACCCATGGGTGAGTCCTTCGCAAGGCGCCGAAAAGAGCGCCCCGGAACAAGACCTCTTCGAGCACCGCAACTATTGCCGCCGATCCCAATGCCGAAGCCAGTTTGCCGGCGTAGTCCGTCGCCGAATGTTCCAAATCCAGTCGCCGGGCCTCACCCAGCAGACAGAGCAAAGCCACCGCAGCCAGCGACAGAAAGCCAAGCGCGAATCCGCGCGCCAGTTTGCCCCAATGGCCGTCAGGCCTGACCAGGCCCGCGTCCCTCCAGGATCGAATCTCGA
>CAZCUL010000392.1:0-6057 GCA_964501475.1 uncultured Verrucomicrobiota bacterium
GGGCCCGGCGGTTCGACTGGGTGATTGATTTGCAGAGCCTGGCCCGGAGCGGGCTGCTGGCCTGGCTGGCGAACGGGAGGTTCACTCTGGGATTGGATGATCCGAGAGAGGGAGCTCGCGGCTTCCATGATGTGAGCGTGCCGCGCCCTTCGTTTCATACGCATGCGGTGGATTGGTATTTAAGTGTTCTTCCCTTGCTCGGGGTGCCGGTGCACCACGACTTCGAATGGCTTCCGCAAGGCACGATCCTGCCGGGGAGCATTCCCGAATTGTGGAGATCGGACGCTGTTCCGCTCATCGCTCTGCAACCGGGCGCTCGCTGGCAGAACAAGCGCTGGCCGGCCGCGCATTTTAGAGAAATGGTCCGATCGGTGGTGAAGGAAAGGCCGGAGGTTCGATTCCTGATCCTGGGTTCGCGCGAGGACGTTGCGTTGACGCAGGCCATCTACGAAGGCGCGCCAAAACATTGCCTCGACCTGGGGGGGCGCACTTCGTTGCTGGAGACGGTCGCCTGCCTGCGATCCTGCCGGCTGATGGTGACGAACGATACCGGCCCGATGCATGTGGCGGCGGCCCTGGGCAAACCGATCGTGGCGCTGTTCGGACCGACCGAACCTCGGCGGACGGGCCCCTACAGCCCGGCGGCCCGTGTGATGCAGCATTCGTTGCCGTGTGTTCCGTGTTTGAAAGATTACTGCACGTATATCAAGCCAATGGAATGCCTGCAGGCCATCACTCCGGAACGGGTGGCGCGGCTCGTTCTAGACGACCTGGGCAGCGGCTGATACTGAATAGCGCCGGCGGCGGGGACGTCGATGACATTTGTAGGGCGTGCCGGGACGGAAGGGCCTGGCGAGTTTTGCTTCTTGTCAGAACGGGGGGCATGCCTAGAGTGATTCAATGAGTCGTTTCGCGTTATGGATCGGCGCTTATCTGGCGTCCGCCCTCTGGGTGGGAGCGCAGGTGTCGGTGGAAGTGGCGCTGGATCAAACCCAGCTTTTGCGCGATGAGTCCCTGCCGGTAAAGGTTCGCATTGTGAACCGTTCCGGACAGACGCTTCATCTGGGCGAGGGCAAGGGCTGGCTCACTTTTACGGTGCAAAATAAGGAGGGGTTGCTGGTTGCCAGGGGCAGCGAGGTGCCTGTGGAAGGAGCTTTTGAACTGGAATCGTCATCGGTGGCTACGCGCCTCGTGGAGTTGATGCCCTACTTTGACTTGAGCATTCCGGGGCAATACACGGTGACAGCGACCATTCAGGTTCCGCAGTGGGAGAGGGAAATCTCGAGCCGTCCGACGCCGTTCGAGATTGTGCGCGGCGTAAAAATCTGGGAGGAGGATTTTGGCGTGCCGGGGACCCCGGGGATTCCGGAGGCGCGGAAATACGCGTTGCAACAGGCCAATTACCTGAAGGAGTTGACACTCTACGTGCGCCTGACGAACCCGTCCGAGACCAAGGTTTTCCGTGTCTTTCCGATTGGTCCGCTGCTGAGCTTCAGCCGTCCGGAGGCCCAGATTGACCGGGAAAGCAAATTACACGTGCTCTGGCAGACCGGCGCGCGGTCGTTCCAATACTGCGTCGTCACTCCGGACGGAGATTTGGTGCGACGCCAGATTCACTCTTACACGCAGACCCGGCCGGTGCTGCGAAGCCGGGATGGCGAAATCGTGGTGAGCGGCGGCATGCGAAGATTGAGCAGGACGGATATTCCGCGGCAAGCAGAGCGCAGTGCAACAAATGATGGCGAAGTTACCGGCCCCTGATCGATTCCCTGGACTGGTGTGCTGGGTTCTGCTGGCCGGATTGCTTCCGCTTCAACTCCTCCTCGGCCAGCCAGCCACACTTCACCTCCGCAATGGAGATCGGCTCACGGGCACGATCGCGACGGAGGACACCAACCGGGTCATCATCGTAACTTCGTGGGGGAAAGAAATCGAGATTCCCGTAAGCGAGATTGTAAAGCGGGAAGAGGCTGCCGCTCCGGCGCCACCCGTTCCAGCGCCTGCCACCAATCAAGTCGCGGCTCCAGCGCCCGCTCCCAAACCTTCCCCTCCGCAGGAAGCGGTCAAGCCAAAGCCCCCTAAATACTGGACGGGCGACATCCAGCTCGGAGCAGATTTACTCTTCAGCGAAAGGAACCGCCAGCTTTATACCGGCAGGGCAAAGGTCACCTATGCGCAAAAGAGCTTTCGGACCATTTTTGATTACATCTTTTCCTATGGCCGCACCGACGGGGTCTTGACGGCCAACCGCATGGATGGATCGATCAAGACGGATTTTGACGTCGCCCCCAAGGTTTATGTGTACAATCTGGTGGGGTCGGGCTACGACGAAATCCGGCGCATCGACATTCGGTATGAAGCGGGGCCGGGGGTCGGATACCACCTTTTGCGGTTGAAGAACTTTGTCATGAATGTCGAGGCCGGTTTGAACTATCAGGCGCAACACTTCGATGACGGCCGGGTCAACGAATCCTTCTACTATCGCCTGGCCGAAGATTCGACCTGGAAGATCAACTCCCGGTTTACGCTGGATGAAAAGCTGGAATACTTTCCGCAGGTGGGAGACCTGGGGGAGTATCGGCTGCGCTTTGAATCGAACCTGCGTTACTGGCTTTGGAGCAACATCTCCCTGAACGTGACGGTGATCGATCTCTACGACACGGAACCAGCCAGCGCGGTGAACCGAAACGACCTGCAGGTGCGGTCATCGCTCGGGATCAAGTTCTAGGACCGGCCTCAGACAAATTCGACGTGCTGCTTGAGCACAAGGATCTTTTCCACGATGGCGTTCAAGTCCGGCAGAACAAAATCGTGGTGGCCCTGGCCGATATAGGGCGAATCCAGCAAGAGCGAAGTGCAGCCGGCCATGCGTGCCGCCTCGGCATCCTGCCATTTATCGCTGATGACAAAGGAGTGATCGAGAATGAGGTGCCACTTGAAACCTGCTTCAATGAGCAGGCCGGGCTTGGGCTTTCGGCAGGGGCAGTGGTCCGACTCGTCATGGGGGCACACCATCAGGTCGTCCAGCGGGAAGAAACGGCGCAGCATCTCATGCATCCGGTCCAGTTCCCGCCGGGACTGGTAGCCCCGGGAAAGCCCCGGCTGGTTGCTGGTGGCGATGAGGACGAAGCCGGCGGCTTTGAGCTTCGCCAGATGCGGTTTCGCCTCGCGAATCATTTTGAACTCTTCGAGGGTCAGCGGCGTAATCTGCTGACGAGGTCCTGGCTGGGCTTCGTTCAGGATCGCGTCACGTTCGATAAATATGGCTCTCTTCATACTACTTTTGCTAAAAAGCATATTCCTGGCCTATCGCTGCCAGGGTTCCGGGAAACCCCAGGCCGCGCCCCACCTGCGTGTGGGCGCCGTCGGGAGGAGTCTCAAGTCTGAGAGAAGAGCAACCGATGGGCTGCGGATACCCCGCCGCATTTTCTCCTGGTGAGATCACCGGAAGAACAACCGCCGCCAATGCGCCAAGGCGTTGAAAAGTCATCGAGTTGCCTTCGTTTCCTGATTAGTTCCCATCCTAGGCCAGCCCACGCGCCATTGAAAAGAAAACTTTGAGAAAAATTAAAAAAAACTTTCCGATTCTTCTCAGCGATTTAAATCGGCCGGCGTTCGCACCCTTGATTCCATCTCCTGAATCACCGGCATGGCGCGAGCGATGGCATTTTTTTCCGTTTGTCCGGGAAAAGTGTTCATCAAAACCGAGACCGCGGCGATCGGCTCTCCGTTCTGGTCGTGCAAAGGCATGGTAACGATCACCGCATTCTTGCCTTTGCCGTGGTAAACCACACTGCGGGTAATGACGTCTTCTTCCACTTTGCCTCCGGCAGAACCGATTTCGCTGCTGTCCGCGCTGGCAACGATGCGGACTCCGTCCGTCCCGTTTGTGCGGGCGAATATCTTCAAACCGCGCAGGCGCGGATATTTTTTAAGAACGTGCCGGACCAACGCTTGAGCAAAAGGCTCGCTGGGCGTGTAAACGATGTGGGTGGAGCCAAAATGGGCGACGGAATCGGACTTGGTCCAGAAAGCGATTTTTCCGCTCTTAAACGTATTGTTGTTGTCTTGCAGCGCCGGGATGGCCTCCTGGCCGTTGAGCAGACAGCGTATCTCGTTTCCCTTGCATTCGATTGTCAGCTCATACCAGACGTTGGTGGCAATCTCGAGTTTTGGACCAAGCCGCTCGACGAATTGATCGTTCCAGCGCTTGAAGAAGTAGAGATTGTTATCCTTGGCGTTGGCCCGGATATAGTAATAGTTCCTTTCGTCCTGAATGCGAAAGGCGATTCCGGCCATTTGCTCGACCTCGCCCCCGACAATCTTAATACGCGTTCTCAGCGTAAAATCGCCAAAGTCCTCCCCCTCGAACATCAACATCGGAAAATGCTCGTCGGTCTTATCCCGAGAAAGCTGCGCCAGAACATGCTGTTTGCTTGTCTGCGGCGACTTCGAAAAAAAAGACGGCAAAGCCGGCGGAGCGTCGTCGAGCACAATTCTCCAGCGCCCTGCCTTTTCTCTGCCGGACACGATGCTGCGAAAGCCTTCCGGAGTTTCTCCCACCTTGAAATCGGCCCAATCCAGGAATTTTTCGGCGCCTTGCGCACCCACGCCCAGGGAAAAAGAAAGCACAACAAGCAAAATCCGGTGCATGGTCCCGACCGTAACAAAACGGCGCAACACGACAAGCATTTGTGGGCCATTTCATTTTAGCCGGAGCGCGGCTGTCCTCAGCGCAGCAGCCGGGGAACGCGGTGACGCGGGGGAATTCCCCAGGCCCCCTTTCGGGTCCTGCCGCTGCGGCCGGGGACAGTCGCGCTCCGGAAAACGAATTGCTGAATATTTCTGAGCCGCTTTCCGGCACACGTCCGGGCCGGCTTGCCGGGGTGGTATTGACAGCCCTTCCGACGCCACTACATTCCGCCACGATGACGACTCGAGCTGTTCCCGCCATTCTTCTTCGCGGGGTCCGCCACAATAATCTCAAGAACATCGACCTCGACCTTCCCCTGGGGCGGCTGATCGTGATCACGGGGCTGAGCGGATCGGGAAAGAGCTCCCTGGCGTTTGACACCTTGTTCGCGGAGGGGCAACGGCGTTACATCGAAACGTTTTCCCCTTACGCCCGGCAGTTTTTCGATCGCATGGACAAGCCTCATGTCGATCGGATTGAAAACATACCCCCCGCCATCGCCATCGAGCAGCGCAATTCAGTCAAGACGACCCGGTCCACAGTCGGGACCATGACCGAACTGTGCGAATACATGAAGGTGCTTTGGCTGAATTTGGCGCGCCTCCATTGCAGGCAGTGCGGCGAACCCGTCGTCAAAGATTCGCCTCAATCCGTCTGGAGCCGGATGCGTGGCCTCTCTGCGGAGAAAGGCGGAGACGGAGGCAATGCGGACCTGGAACTCCTGGTCACGTTTGCTTTGCCGCTCTCTGAAAAGCTTTCGCTGGAGGAATCGCTTCTCTTGGTGGTGCGCCAGGGTTTCCAGCGTCTTCTTTTTGCGGACCAAATCGTGCGAGTCGAGGATGCCGCCGAACGCCTTCGCAAACAAAAGCCCGGCACATTGACGCTGGTTCAGGATCGCTTGAGCGCAGTGGCGTCAAATAGAGCCCGTTTTGTGGAGGCTTGCGAGCACGCCTACCATTTTGGGAAGGGGAAGCTCGCCGTTTATGATGCGCGGGACCTCAAGCAGGTCTGGCGCTTTTCCAAGGGGCTGCACTGCGCCCGCTGTGGCATCGGCTACCGGGAACCATTCTCGGCGTTGTTCAGCTTCAATCATCCTGCCGGGGCGTGTCCGGAGTGCCGGGGCTTTGGGCGAATCATCGCGATTGACTACGACCGGGCCATTCCGGACCGGGCGAAAACGCTGGCAGGCGGCGCCGTGAAACCGTGGCAGACCGGCCAAGGGGCCGAAAGCCAGCAGGACCTCCTGCGATTCTGCAAAGCGAACAATGTCCCTTCGGATGTTCCCTTTGAAAAGCTCCCCCGGAAAACGCAAGACTGGGTCGTCAACGGCGATCCCGATTATGGGAAGGACGAGGAGCATGAAT
>CAZCUL010000393.1:0-6101 GCA_964501475.1 uncultured Verrucomicrobiota bacterium
CACCCGCGATTCGCTTTTATCCTTGCCCCAGGCGATCATGCCCAGGCCGGGAATCAGGATCACGGTGGGATTCGGATCGCGCATGGCGGGCGAGTTCGGCCGCTTGCAGCGCTCGTAGTAACCTTTGTAGTCCTCCCGGTATTTGGCCATTCCATCGGCCAATTTGCCTTTCAGCCCGGCCACGAACTGATCCACCCATGAATCGTCAAAACCCGTTTCGGTCGTTGGTTCGAGCGGAAGGTAAAGCGGCTTGATCTTGGTTCGCAGAAAATGATCGGGGCAAGACGTGCCCAGTTCGACAAGACGCGGAGCGTCCTTGGAATTGACGAAGCGCAAAATGTTTTCGTCGTCCTGGATGGTGCCAATGAATCGTTTGCTCTGGCTGACCTGGCCGCGCAGCCAGGGCAGGATCCGCGCGAAGACCCTTCGCCGGACTTCCTCCGGAAGCGCCGTGTGCAATGGCCCGCCGAAGGCCGCGGCATGCCCGCCTTTGGCAGCGTATTTCCTTTCGATGAATTGCGCGGCTCGCTCGATCAGGTCGAGCGAGTGGAAATAACATTCCTTGTCGTCATTCGCCCAATTAATGAGGCCGTGCTGGCCGAGGATCAATCCCATCGCCTTGGGGTTCTTTTCGCAAATGCGCTGCAGCTCGAGCCCCAATTCAAATCCGGGCCGGAGCCACGGCGTGTGCTCGACGTCGTCGCCGTAGATTTCCCTGGTCAGCCTGGCGGAATGTTCCGAGGCGGCAATGGCAATGGCGGCATTGGGGTGCGTATGATCGACGTGCTTGAAGGGGACAAAGGAATGCAGCGGTGTGTCGATCGAAGGGGCGCGAGTGTTCAGATTGAAATTGCAATGGTTATACATCGCCACCATGGCGTCCTCCGCCTCCGTCTTTGGGCCGCGCTGCGAATGCCGGGCATAGACTTTCTGCAGGAAGAGGAGCTTCGACTGGTAAAGCGACGAAAAGTTTTCGGCTTTCGATGTGCGCAGGTCGCCGCCGGAACCCTTGACCCAGAGAACTTCGGCGCTCTCGCCGGTAACGGGATCAGTCTCCGGCAGCTTGGATGAGGTGTTGCCGCCACCGGTGTTGGTAACGCGTTGGTCTGCACCAAGTTTGTTCGAGCGATAAACCAGCCGTTCGACTCCGGAGAGCTTGGCGGCTACGGCGTCGTCCCAAAGGTTTTGTACGTATTGATAAGTCTTCCCGATCATAGGTCTTAGTGGTCATGCCACTTAGGAAATTGCAGTTTGCGGCCTTGAGCGCGGGGCTGCAAGAACCGACTGAGGCAAAGAGGCAAAATTGGAGCTACACCAGTCTTGATTTTTTCCGGCAGATCGCGGATGATAGGCCTCGTTCCATAAATTCATTCTGGCCTGGTGCTTTGAAACATGGCGCAGCGCTGCAGCAGATAGAGTCGAAACCAACACAGACGTGCAAAGGAACATCATCTTGAAGAAATCCATAAAATATCCATCCGGTGGGAACCCACAGTCAGGCACATTCAGCCGCCGCTCATTCGTCAAGCGAGTATTCGCGACCACAGCCGCCGCCAACATGGTGGCATTGCCCATCGCTGCAACTCAGGCCAGCGTGCGGCCGAGCAGGCCCAAACTGCTCAAAGGGGCCGGGGTCGGCAGTGCCCAGAAGCGGCGGGCCGATGCCTTCCAGATTCGTCATAACGCCGCCCTGAATCAAAAACTCCAAGGGATTGTTACGCATTTGGACAATGGAGATGAGGGCCGTTACCCAAATAAGATCGCGAGTTTCAGCAAAGGTTTGCCACATAACCATCTGGGCGAAGTGGATGTGGCGGCTTACGGGCAACTGTTGGCGGCCTTGTCCAGCGGCGATCCCGATGCTTTCGAGCGCATCCCGATGGGCTGCCCGGATTTGTCCCAGCGCCGGCGGCTGGTGAATCCACAGGCCGGCCTGGCTTTTGACGTGGAAGGCGCCGACAGCTACGCCCTGGCCATACCGCCCGCTCCGGCCTTCGAGAGCGCGGAGGAGGCTGGCGAGATGGTCGAGGATTACTGGATGGCGCTGGCGCGCGACATTCCATTCAGCGAATACGACGCACATCCGTTGACCAACGAAGCGGCCAATGACCTTTCCCGGTTATCCGATTTCCGCGGACCGAAAAGCAGCGGGCGAGTGACAACTCGGACACTTTTTCGCGGGTTGACCCCGGGCGATGTGGTCGGGCCGTACATTTCACAGTTTCTGTGGCAGCCGACCCCGTTTGGAGCCAATTATGTTGAACAGCGGATGCGGACCAAGATGCCGGGCAGCGACCACATGACGGGATACGACGAGTGGCTGGCCGTTCAACAAGGATTTCTCCCAACTCAAGCGGAGGTGTTCGATACCGTGCGCCGCTACATCCGTAACGGACGCGACCTCTCGCAGTGGGTGCACATCGATGTGCTTTATCAGGCTTATTTTCACGCCATGCTCATCCTCCTGGCTTTGCCTTCGGATGATGATGCCCAAAGCAGCGGAATCGGCGCGCCATTCAATATTGGAAATCCTTACCATCTTTCTGAAACGCAGGAAGGCTTTGGCACTTTTGGGGGCCCGCATGTGGCGTCGTTGCTCTGCGAAGTGGCTACGCGGGCGCTCAAAGCCGTCTGGTTCCAGAAATGGTACGTGCATCGCCGCCTTCGTCCCGAGGCTTTCGGAGGAAGGGTGCATAATCATTTGACCGGCCGTGCTCGCTATCCGATCGAATCGGAGGATTTAATGGGTTCCGAGGCGCTGAGACACGTTTACGATCGGTACGGAACGTATCTTCTGCCCATGGCTTTTCCGGAAGGATCGCCGGTGCATCCGGCCTATGGAGCCGGCCATGCCACGGTGGCGGGCGCCTGCACAACTATCCTGAAGGCATACTTTGACGAATCGTACGTCATTCCCAATCCCATTGAGGTCACAGCCGACGGGCTCGGACATACTGCTCATTCCGGTCCGCCGCTGACCGTGGGCGGCGAATTGAACAAGCTCGCTTCGAACGTTGCTCTCGGACGCGACCACGCCGGTGTGCACTGGCGTTCCGACGCCACCTATTCACTCCAATTAGGCGAAGCAATCGCCATCAGCATCCTGCGCGACCAGAAAGAGACCTACAACGAGAGCTTTGGCGGCTTCACCTTTACGAAGTTCGACGGGACATCGGTGACAGTGTAAAGACGGCCCTCCGACCGGTAAAGAGACAGGCAGAGCGCGGCCAAGCAACCCAGGGAGCGCGGCTGTCCCCACAATTGCTTTGACGGCGAAGAGTGAGCCGGTGGCCATCGAGGCGCCTGCCTCTGATGCTTGCGCAAATGCAAAGGCGCCAGAGGACTGGGCGCACTCCAAGACCTGGCGGACTTCCCAGCGGCTCTGGTGGTCGCGAAGCGTCTTGGAGTGCGGTAGGCCTCTACCGCTTTCCCCACGGAGTCTAGCGCTGGCGCAAAGCAGGGACGGCGGCTTGCCCGGCAAGGCAATGGAGGCACCTCTTTGCAATTAACATTCAACAATCACGCGCGTCCTGACCCCCGTGCGGTACCCAGCCCATGCTGTGACTCATGGCGTCATCCCCTTCCCAATCCCCCTTTCCCAGGTATCATTGAGGGCGCAAATGCAAAGGCGCCAGAGGACTGGGCGCACTCCAAAACCTGGCGGACTTCCCAGCGGTTTTGGTGGTCGCGAAGCGTCTTGGAGTGCGGTAGGCCTCTACCGCTTTCCAGGCGCATAGGCACGGACGACGGCCTTTCCGGCAAGGCAATGGGGCAACCAGGGGCGGCGGCATTCCCGGAACCGGTCAGCAAAACTGGAAGTCGATCGGCCCGAGACTTGCCGTGCACGCTGTCCGACCGTAACATGACCGTCGTTCGACATGAGTCCGCCTGAACTGCTAGTCATCGGCCATCGCAATCCCGACACCGACGCGATCTGCTCGGCGATTGGCTATGCGGAATTCAAACGCCGCACGGGGGCGCCTCATGCCCAGGCGGCCCGTTGCGGAGATACGAACGATCGAATTGATTTCGTGCTCCAGAGTTTTGGCGTGCCCGCGCCGCGATTCGTAGCGGATGTCTCTCCGAAGGTCCGGGATGTGATGGCGCGCGACGTCGTCGGTGTGTCTCCCCATGCTACGCTCGGCGAGGCGTTGACCATCATGGAAGAGCGGGCCATTCGCGTGTTGCCGATTCTCGATGAAAAAGAGATCTGCCGCGGACTGGTGTCGGTATTCAAGATGAGCAAGGTTTTTTGCCCGCCTGCGAACCGTCTGGTCGATACTCGTCGAGTGCTGACGTCGCTCGGCACGCTGGCTCGAACGCTTCAGGCCGAGGTGCGGAGCGTGAGAGAACCGGATATCGAGGAGGACCTGGTGCTGATGATTGGAGCGATGAATCGCCATTCATTCGCCGGACGCCTGCCGCAGTATCCTTGCGCGAAGCTGGTGGTGATCGTGGGAGACCGCACGGAGATCCAGGAACAGGCTGTTCGTGCAAGAGTGCGGCTGATTATCGTTACGGGCGGGCTGGAAGTGACCTCCCAGATCGTGGAGGCAGCCCGGGAACTGGGAGTGAGCCTGATGGTTTCGCCGCATGACACGGCCACCACGGCCATGTTGTGCCGGACGGCGGTAGCGGTGAAGCATGTGGCCCACGAGCGCTTCCTCACTTTTCGCGAGGAGGAACTCCTGGCGGATGTTCAAGGGGTGGCCGCAGCTTCGAACTTCCAGGCTTTTCCAGTTTTGGACGAATCGGGGCGGACCGTGGGCGTTCTTGCGAAATCGGATTTCCTGAAAAAGGTCGAGCGGCAATTGATCCTGGTGGATCACAACGAGCTTTCTCAAGCGGTTCAAGGGGCCGACCAAACGGAAATCCTGGAGATCATCGACCATCACCGCATCGGTACCCTCCGGACGGCGCAACCGATCCTTTTTCGCAACGAGCCGGTGGGTTCGACCAGCACCATCGTCGCGGACTGTTTCTTTCGACACCAGGTCGAACTGCCCGGGCCGATCGCGGGACTGCTGCTGGCCGGTTTGATTTCGGATACTCTGAATCTGACCTCTCCGACCACCACCGAACGGGACGCGCAAGTCTTGCGGCGCCTGGAGCAAATTGCAGGGGTGGAGGCCGGGAAATTTACGGAGAAGCTGTTTGCCTCGGGTTCGGTTCTGATCTCCCTGCCTGCGGAACAGGCGGTGGTGGCCGATTGCAAAGAGTTTCAAGAGCAAGGCCGCACGTTTAGTGTGGCCCAAATCGAAGAGCTCGGCTTCGACCACTTCTGGAAACGCAAAGACGAAGTGATGGCGGCGCTGGAACAGTATCGGCGGCAGAAGGGCCATTATTTTTCAGCGTTGCTCGTGACCGACGTGGTCAGGAATACGTCGCTGCTGCTGATAACCGGCGCGGAATCTTTCCTTGAACAGATCAACCACCCGAAACGGGAGCCTGGCATTTACGAACTCGCCGGAGTGGTGTCGCGCAAAAAACAGGTCTTGCCCTATCTCACCCATTGCCTGAAAAGCCGCGGGGGCCGGCCCTCGACCGAAGCGCCACGAGCTGCGGCCTGAAGCGCCGGCACGCCCCCTTGGCGAGGGTGGCGAGGCACAAGCTTACCCCGGGGACAGTCGCGCTTTCAGAATGGCTCTGATCTCGTAAAGCCCTGAACGATTGTAGCTTGCACGCATTTCTAGGTCTGGATGGAGCCTATTTATTTCCTGGAATGACCCTCTTGAACGCCGGTGCTATAGTCCTTTCACTATGGACCAGCCAGAGTGGGTGAATCTGAGTGATGACGAGTTGCTCGAGAAGAACATTTCCCACTTGAACCTGAGTTTGGAAGGGGCGCCCATCGAGCCTCTTGTCCACCGTTTTTACCAGGAGTTGACGGATAAGGGACTGGCGTTTCATCCGCCCTGTTTTGTGGGCGACGAATGGTTTTGTCCGGTGGCTATTCCGGCGATTGCCGTGCCGTTTTTCCTTGTACACGAGCGGCTGCGCAAACTCGAACAGCGGATGATGCTGGAAGTGGAAGGCGATTCGGAGGCGTGGTTTATGAAACTGATCCGCCACGAGGCGGGGCACGCCTATTCCTACGCCTA
>CAZCUL010000394.1:0-10991 GCA_964501475.1 uncultured Verrucomicrobiota bacterium
GAGTCCCGCCTTCAGGCGGCGGGGCGCAGGCAGACATGATGACTATGAAAACTTGCCACGCGCCCGGCAAGGCGACAGCTCCACCGGCTGAAGCCGGGACTCCATACGGTGCGGAGATTCAGCGGGGCAGGAAGTATGATAGGGTTCGAGCTGCCCCGGCTTCTGCGCCCGGCGGGACGAACGGAATGAATTCGCGAATTGCAGAGTGTCGAGACTTGGCAATAATGGACCCAACAGCTTGAATAGAGTCACATGAACGAATGGAACATCCAGGCCCGCTCGCACCATTGCCAGGCTTGCGGCAAGGCATTCGCGGATCAACAGCCATACCACACGCTGCTCTTCGACACCAAACGGGAGCTGGAGCGACTCGACATCTGCGATCCCTGCTGGAAGACCCAGTACAGCCAGGGCGCGACGGACCGGAAAGGTTTTCTTTCCTACTGGCAAGGTCTGTATGAGGCGCCACCCTCGGCCCCGCCCGAGCCGATCAAAAGGGAAACCGCCGAAACGCTGCTGCGCAAATTGATCGAACTGAACAATCCCAAATATGCCGCGGCCGGATTCATTCTGGCGGTGATGCTTGAGCGGAAGCGATTATTGAAGATCAAGGAGCAGTTCCAGCGAGAGGGCGTTCGCTGTTTCGTTTACGAACATCCGAAGACGGCTGACGTCTTCACCATCACCGATCCGAACCTGCAACTGGATCAGCTCGGAGCAGTCCAGCGCGACGTGGCGGACCTGCTCGAATTCGGCCTGGACGCCAACGGCGAGATTGCTTATCCGCAACCGGCCGCTGGGGAAGGAGCCGCGGCGGAAAGCGGAGCCGCCTCTGAGAGTTCCGGATCGAAAAGCCCGGAGGACGAGGCGAATGCGACGGCGATGAGCTCGTAGGTGCTTTGTGGCGCAGGAGAACTTCAGCAGCCTGGAGCAACAGCTAGGCTACGTCTTTCGAGACGTTGCTTTGTTGCGGTTGGCGCTGACCCACCCATCTGTCGCTCACGAAACTTCCGACCGGGTGCAACACAATCAGCGGCTCGAATTTCTGGGAGATGCGGTTCTGAGTTTAATCCTGACCTGCGAACTTTACCTGAAGTTCCCTGATTTTGGCGAAGGCCCCTTGACCAAAGCCCGGGCTCAGATGGTCAATCGGCGCACCCTTGCCGAACAAGCCGGGCGGCTCAACCTGGGGGAACATTTGATCGTGAGCCGTGGCGAGGAGCTCAGCGGAGGCCGCGAGCGCGCCTCTGCGCTGGCCGACGCCTTGGAAGCATTGCTGGGCGCAATTTTTCTGGATGGCGGATTCGAAGCCGCGCGCGAGTTTGTCTTGCGCTTCTTTCGCGACGCTTTTGGGCAACTGACCGAACTCCCTTACCTGGCCAATCCGAAAGGCGAACTTCAGGAGGCCCTCCAAACCACCTCGATCGAGGCGCCGCGTTATGAGCTTGTCAAAGTGTCGGGTCCGGACCATGACCGCGTCTTCGAGTGCGCCGTTTTTCACAGGGGCGTCGAGCTCGGACGCGGGCATGGCAAAAGCAAGAAACTGGCGGAAAGCCAGGCGGCTTTGACGGCTTTGGAACGGCTTCGCGCCCATCCAGAGACGGCCCGATCAGGCGGGGGGCGGAAGGCCGCGGTCGAATCGGACTCCTGAAAACGTCAACTCCCGAGCTTCATCCCCTCAAAAAGCTGCTCCAGGCTGTTGAGGGGTTCGTGTGATGCGGGATTGAGCACCTGTCGCAGATAGGCGATCGCGTCATCGATATTCTTTATCGAGCGGGGCAAGGTGGCGCCGCAGGCATTCGGGTGACCGCCGCCCTGAAATTGCTCGGCGACCTTCAGGGCTTGCCCATCGCGGCTCCGGAAGCTGGCCACTACCATTCCATTGCCGCGCCGAATCAGCGTCACCAGTACCGGATAAGGCGTGGCTTTTCGTTCGAGCAATTGGTGGATGATCAGGTTGGTATTCCCCATCACGGTATTGACAAAGCCCACCGTCGGACTGATTTCGAGGACGTTTTTCTTGCTCCAGTCCAGGCCAATCGGGTCCTCCACCCGGCGTTTGGTGTCCATGACTTCCAGAAGCGGATGGTCCAGCAAGCGCTCGAGTTCGCCGTCAATGACCGCATGCAAGTTCCAGAACTGGTAGCTCTTGACCAGATTCGCATAATCGTTGGCCTGGACGAAATCGGGGTCCTCTTCCAGGAAAAGGTCCGCCACGTTGTTCAAATGCACCAGCCGGTCCAGTTCGGCCGACCCGAGGCCGTGCGCCTGGCAAAGCTCATAGCAGAGCAGGCCCGCCGACTTGTTGAGATCGTGAACCAGTCGCGCCTGCCGCGGAGTCGTCGCCATCGTATGATGATCGATGATGATCCAATTGGCCTTGTCCAGACGCCCTTCAAAACTCAAGTCGGCCACCCAAGCCGCGTTTTCGCGCATCTCGCGCTGACGCCATGTATGATAATGGTAAGCTTCCAATCGCACTGACATGTCGAAAAGATGCCTTGCCAGGCGTTGCAGCAACAGGCCGGAAATGAATCCGTCCAAATCGCTTTCGTGAGTCAAAATAATCTCGGGTTTGGAGAGCTCAATCATCTCGAAAACCGTAGCCCACCCGCCGTCCGGTGGCGAGTGTTCAATTTGTGGAACAGCCGGAACCGGCATGGACGCGGTCTCATTTTTTGGAGCAGCCCGTGGTGACGAGGCTCATTTCCATTATGAAACGAGTGAAAACGAGTCTCGGGTTTTCGGCGTTTGCTTTCAATTGAAGCCTCCCCATGCCGCTCACGCCGAAGGCGCCGAAGGCCTCCGGAAAAGTTTTGCCGCAACTGGCACGGGACGTTAGCCTCCCTCACGGCCTGAAGGCGTTAATGAACCTGAATCTCCTTCGCCGCATCGTATGAGCATCGAGTCTCGTTTGACTGAATTGAAGCTGATCCTTCCTCCCGCTCCGAAACCAGCGGGCATTTACAAGCCCGTGGTGCTGGCCGGCAACCAGGCATTCGTCTCCGGCCATGGACCGCTGCGGGCCGACGGCTCGCTCATTTTGGGACGGGTGGGCGCCGACCTCGATCTGGATGCTGGCAAAGCCGCCGCCCGCCAGGTCGGCCTGACCATTCTGGCAACTTTGCGGGCACAGTTGGGCAGCCTGGACCGCATCCGCCGCGTGCTGAAACTGCTCGGGTTCGTCAATTGCGCGCCCGGCTTCGCGCAGCATCCCGCGGTCATCAACGGCTGCAGCGAACTATTCGCCGAAGTTTTCGGAGACGATCACGGCGTGGGCGCTCGCAGCGCCGTGGGCGCGGTGTCGTTGCCAGGCAACATCGCTGTCGAGATCGAAGCGATTTTTGAAATCGGTTAGACCCGATGCGGCCTGCCTGGCACACGCTGGAAAACGCCGGCGACATCCCATCGCCCGCCTTGCTGGTTTATCCCGAGCGGATTGAGGAAAACCTGCGTCGCATGATTCGGCTGGCCGGCGGCACGGAGCGCCTGCGCCCGCATATCAAAACCCACAAGATGCCCGAGATCGTTCGGTTGCAACTCAGCCTCGGGATTCGCAAGTTCAAATGCGCCACCATCGCCGAAGCCGAAATGGCCGCGCAAGCCGGCGCCGGGGATGTGTTGCTGGCCTATCAGCCGGTGGGGCCCAATGCGCAACGCCTTCTTCGCCTGGCACAATGTTTTCCCCAAACCCGTTTTTCCGCCGTTGCCGACGACGAAACCTGCATTCGCGACCTCTCAAAAGCCTGGTCCGCGGCGCGTTCCACGCTGGAGCTGTTGCTGGACATCGATTGCGGGATGCGCCGGACAGGAGTCCTGCCCGGGCCGGAAGCGGTCGCTCTTTACAAGCTCATCGAATCGCTACCGGGGTTGCGGGCCGGCGGTCTGCACGTTTACGACGGGCATTTGCACCAATCCGATCCGGAAGCGCGGAGTGCTGCTTGTGAAGCGGCTTTCGCACCGATCACCAAGCTGGTTGCGGCGCTGACCGGGGAGGGTCTGGCGGTTCCCCGGATCATCGCCGGCGGCACGCCCACTTTCCCCTGGCATGCGAAACGCGGCCAGGTGGAATGCAGTCCCGGCACCTGCGTATTGTGGGATTACGGATACGCAACCGGACTGCCCGACCTCGACTTCCTCTCCAGCGCGCTCGTGCTGGCGCGCGTTGTCAGCAAACCGGGTCCGCACCGCCTATGCCTGGACCTTGGCCATAAAGCCGTAGCGGCGGAAAACCCTCATCCGCGCGTTCACTGGATCGATCTGCCGGATGCAAAGGCGGTCGCACACAGCGAGGAACATCTGGTCGTCGAGACGGAGCAGGCCGCCGATTTTCCCGTCGGACGCGCCGTTTTTGGGATTCCATGGCACATCTGTCCGACAGTCGCTCTTTACTCGGAGGCGATCACGGTGCAAAACGGGCGCGCAGCGGAATGTTGGAAGATCACGGGGCGGGAACGGACCTTGACGATTTGAAGCGCGCAACCATGCAGCCTTCCCGGGTGGAATGGGCCACTGGCCCGCTCCTGGAGATCGGAGATTGCGAAGCGACGGCGGTCGCAGACCGCCGCCGCGAAGCTTCGCTTCGCACCAACCCGAAGGGTTGCCAGAGGGTAGCCGGAGGTCGAAGCAACGCGGAGACCTCCGGTCTGTGGGGAAACGAGTACGCACCCCAATTGGGGTGCCTGCTTCTTTGCCAACCCTTTGCGGAGGTCTCCGCTCCGCTGCGACCTCCGGCTACCTTCTGGCACCGCTTTGCGGTGCTCGGCACTGACAGAAAAATGTCCAAACTCCAGACGGCGGTCGCAGACCGCCGCTACAGATCCGCCGCTGTAGCGCCTGTCTATGACAGTCGTGTGGGCGGGCTACCAGCCCGGCCCGATCGCCGACATTCTCAAGACTGAACACATCTGCTCCATGCTGGCCGCTTTCACTCTGAGTTCAGACGCTGGGCTTCTCTTAAGCGTGGCTGCGGCCATCGTCGGGCTGGTCGTCCTCATCGCCCGGTTCAAGCTGAATTCCTTCATTGCCTTGATGCTGGCTTCGGTCTTCGTGGGAGTTTGCGCGGGCATGCCGCTCCCGTCCATCGCGACCGCCTTTCAGCAAGGCGTGGCCGGCATTTTAGGGTCGATTGCCATCGTCATCGGCCTCGGCACCATTTTGGGGAAAATGCTCGCCGAATCGGGTGGCGCCGAGCAGATCGCAAACCGGCTCATCGGATGGCTTGGCCGCAACCGGCTGCCCTGGGCGTTGATGCTGATTGGTTTTATTGTGGGCTTGCCGGTTTTCTTTTCCGTGGGGCTGGTCTTATTGGTTCCGATTCTTTTCACGCTCGCACGGCAGACCGAGGCGCCGCTTCTTTTGTTGGGCATTCCGTTACTGGCCGGATTGTCCGTGGCTCATGGACTGGTGCCGCCGCATCCGGGCCCCATGGCTGCAATTGGCCTGCTGAACGCGGATGTGGGAAAGACAATCTTCTATGCAATCGTGGTCGGTTTCCCCGTCGCCATTCTGGCCGGCCCGATTTTAGGAAGGATTGTGGCCAGGCGGCTGCCGGCAAGGGCCTCTGGAGAATTAGCGCGGCAGCTTAGTCGGGCCGAAGGCAGGCGCGAGCCATCCTTTGGCTGGACCCTGCTGACGATTCTTTTGCCGGTCGGCCTGATGTTGCTCGCGAGCCTGGTTCAGTTCCTTTGGCCCGAAATGCGGACTCTGGGCGCGGTCATGCAGTTTTTAGGAGACCCGGCAATTGCGTTGTTGCTGGCGGTGTTGCTCTCCTTTTACACGTTTGGCGTGGCGTGCGGTTTCGGGCGGGACACGATTTCCAAATTCAGCGCGGAATGTCTCGGGCCGGTGGCGTTGGTGCTTTTGGTCGTGGGTGCCGGCGGCGGATTCAACAAAGTGCTGGTGGCCAGCGGCGCCGGAGAAGCCATCGCCCGCCTGGCCGAATCCGCGCGCGTCTCGCCCATCATCCTGGGCTGGCTGGTCGCAGCGTCCATCCGGATTGCCACCGGCTCGGCCACGGTCTCGGTGACAGCGGCCGCCGGAGTGATGGCGACAATGGTAGCCACATCCGGCGATGTGAATGTCGAGTTGCTCGTCATTGCCATGGGCGCGGGGTCGCTCATCCTCTCCCATGTCAACGACGGCGGATTCTGGCTGGTCAAGGAGTATCTCAACCTTTCAGTCACGGAAACGCTGCTGAGCTGGACGGTCATGGAAACGGTGATCTCGGTGGCGGCGCTCGCAGCGGTTCTGCTGCTCGATTGGCTGATCTGAACTCCGGCAACGAACCTATGCTGATCTTTGACGCGCATTTGGACCTGGCGATGAACGCGCTGGAATGGAACCGGGACCTCACGCGCCCCATCAACGAAATCCGGGAGCGGGAATTGAACCTGACCGACAAGCCTGACCGCGGCAAAGGCACCGTCTGCCTGCCCGAGATGCGCCGGGGCAACATCGGGCTATGCATGGCCACGCAGATTGCGCGTTACGTCAAACCCGGCAACTCCCTCCCGGGCTGGCACAGCCCGGAGCAGGCCTGGGCGCAAACGCAAGGCCAGATCGCCTGGTACCGCGCCATGGAGGAATGCGGGCAAATGGTCCAGATCACCGACCGCGCCGCGTTGCAGAAACATCTGGCGCTCTGGGAGAGGAGGTTCAGAGGGACGGAACCGGCTGAGACCCTGCCAGTGGGATATGTTCTGACTCTCGAAGGAGCCGATTCGATCGTTACGCTTCAGCACCTTGAGCGTTCGTTCGCACAGGGAGTGCGCGCCATTGGGCCGGCGCATTACGGCCCCGGAACCTACGCGCATGGCACCGATTCCAACGGAGGTCTGGGCAGGCGCGGTCGCGAGCTTTTGCCGGAGATCGGGCGGCTGGGCCTCATCCTCGATGTGACGCACCTCTGCGACGAAAGTTTTTGGGAAGCGCTGAAACATTTCGACGGCCCCGTTTGGGCCAGTCATTCAAACTGCCGCGCGCTGGTGCCGCACCACCGGCAGTTCAGCGACGACCAGATTCGGGCTTTGATTGCGCGCGAGGCGGTTATTGGCACGGCGCTGGACGCGTGGATGATGGTGCCGAACTGGGTCCGCGGCGAAACCACTCCCGAAAAAACGGGGCTCAGACTGGAACGGATCGTGGATCACATCGACCACATCTGCCAGTTGGCCGGCAATGCCAGTCATTGCGGCATCGGCTCGGATTTGGATGGCGGCTTTGGACGCGAACAATCACCGGGAGATTTGGAGACGATTGCAGACCTCGCCCGGCTGCCGGGCATGCTGGCGAAGCGTGGTTACAAGGGCGCGGATATCGAGGGGATTGCGCACCGAAACTTTATCGAGTTTCTGCGGCGGCAACTGCCGACGTAACGGCTGTCATAGACAGCCGCACAGTGACGGACCTGTAGCGGCGGTCTGTGACCGGCGTCGCTTCAGAGCGTCCGATCTCCAGACGTCGGCAACTGCCGGCAGGAGCGGTGCGGAAGCCTTTGTTGGTTCACGAGGACGCTCCGGAGTTCAAAGGGAGTACGAGATATTAGGATGCCGCCAACAAACTCTCGCAATTCTGAACTTTTCCGCCTCCCATCCCGTGGGCCGATCAATTGGTTATCACCAACGGAATGGCCGCCCCATAACGGTTTTACCGTCTGCGCAAGCGCTGACTGCAATTGCTCGGCCAGGCGGTCAGAACCTCGGCGTAGGACAGCGCGTCTCGCCTGTCCATCTGTCTGGCTCGAAACTTTGGAGTCTCACCGTCCGGCGGAAGTCCACATGTCCAATGTCACTTCTTGCGTTGGGCCCGGCGTTTTGCTTCGAGGAGTCGGCCGGTGGTGCTGGCAGGTTGTTCAGGTTGTTTGGCCGGTGTGGATTCCTCTTTCGCTGCGGATTCGGGTTTTACCGTTGGACCGGCCTCGGGCGGCGAAGCCTTGACAGGAGCAGCGGGCCGGAAAAGTTCCGGGCGGGCTTCCAGCGGGGGCGAAGGCTGCGAAACATGCCTCGATCGGACCATGTCGCGACGCGCCAGTAACGCCGCCAGCGACTCGTCCGCCTCGAGCGGGCGCGGCTTTCCACGCCAAAAGAAAATAAGCCGCCGCAGGGTAGCCGTCGCTTTCAGCCATTCTTCGCGATCGAGCTGAATGCGCCGGATACCGACGTCGAGCGGAAAGAGAATGACGGCAAACTTAAGCAGCCATTCCCAAAGGTCGCGCGCCTGAAAAGTTTTGCGGCGATCATGCAGAAATGGATTGTCCTGCGAGTTGTCCGGGTTGAGGAATTTGCCGCCGCCAGTATCGACCAGGCGTTTGAGCAATGCCATGTTCGGTTCGCTGGCGTTGAATTCGGGCGAGTAATTGACGCTGGCGCCCACAGCCATTTGTCCGCGCACCTGTCCGTTTTGCAGTTCGACGACGTTCAACATGTAAGCGCCGATCTCGCGGGTGGGAAAGCGCGCCTCGTATCGGCCCGGTCCGGCCTGTTCCAACCGCACCGTCTGGCGTTCGCCATTCGGGCTGACGACCACGGCCTGAAGATTGAGGAAATTCCGGTAATCGCCCTTCTCATCGAGCGCTTCGACCGTAATGACGCCCTCGCCGCGCTCGACTGAAACGTCAGCGGTAAAATCGGCATTTTCGATCCGGCGCAGGCTCCACTGCGCGGTCTGCACCCAGAACTGCCGGTATTTTTCCCAGCCCAGCCATTCCTGGGCCCACTTGGCTTTGGCGTCGGAAGTAAAAGCCACCGCCCGACCCAAGCCGTATTGCCAGTGCGCGAGCACAGGATCACCTTTGTCCGAAATCAGCGGCGTTTCGGCGCGAGCCTTTGGGGTGGTGCAGACGTAGCCGCGGAGGGTGGGATATTCGCTGGCGCCAATGCCGCGGACCAGTTCGGTGGTGGCCACCAGTCTCGGCTGGAACGGTTCCTCGAAAATCGCCGATTTCAGGATGACGGCCGCTTCCTTGATGAAAATCTGGGGCAACTGCGAAGGGTTGTTGATGTCGTAAAATCGCCCGTTCCCGTTGGCCGCGATCCATTGCATCGTTTGCGGCCCAAAATGGCCGGCAATCAGGACCGTGCTGACGGTGATTTTGTCCGCCACCATTTGATCCATCAGTTCCTGGGTCGGCGCTCCCGGATCGCCGTCGCTGAAAACGAGCATGTGCTTTAGGTTGGCGGAGGATTTCTGCAGAGCTTGATGGGCCATGCTCATGACATTTTGGAAGCTCGGCAAATCGCCCTGGTTCATGCCGGCAATTTCGCGCCCCACCTTTTTCTTGTCGCCGACCTTCTGAAGCGGAAAGAGCCAGCGTTCGTTTCCATCCCACAAGACCACGCCCAGTTCATCCTGCGGTCCGAGGGCGTCGAGGACCCCCAGGGCGCAATCGCGGGCGACCTGGTTGCCGTCCATGAATTCCATTCCGTGCATGACCAGGACAACCGCGCCGCTGGGCAGGACCTTCTTACTGTCCAGCTCCATGTTCACCGGCAGGGTGGTTTCCAGCGGAGTGCCGCGATAGCTGCCCGCGGCATAGGTCTGATCACCGCCCACGCAAACCAATCCCACGCCAAAATCGCGCACGGCGCTTTCCAGCAGTTTCATGGCATCCAGTCCCAAATCCCCCGCCGCCAGGTTGCTGATGAAGATCGAATCGTAACTTTGCATTTCGGCCAGAGATGCCGGGAAACTGCTCAAGCCGGTCGCCGCGACTTCCAGATTCGCCGAGCGCAAAGCGGCCAGCAGCGGCTGGTCGCCGCTCAGGTCCGAGGATACCAGCAGCACTCGCGGCTCGCCGCGCACATGGACGAAGCCGGACGCGCGGTTGTTCTGCGGCAGACTGTCCCCCTGCGCCTCGACAAAGGCGCCGTAGGTGTAAAAGCCCGGTTCCTCCAGCGTCTGCGGGAAAGTGAACAGGTTCTTTCCGGGAGTTAAGTCGATCTGTTGCTCGCCCAGCGGTTGATCATTTCGGTAAAGGCGGACGGTGGCGGTTTGGGCACGATCGGTCTGAACAAAGATCTTCGTTTCGAAGGTTTGCCCCTTCTTCACCCGAGCGGGCAAACCAAGCTTCTGGAGCGAGAGATCGTTGCTCCTTTGAACCCCCAGCGGAATCACGTCGATCGTCACATCGAGGGGCCGCGCCGCCAGCACGGAAGCCAGGGCGTCGCCTTGATTCTCGTTGCCATCGGAAAGGAGCACCAGCCGCTTTTGGCCTGTCTCAGGAAAGGCGGCTGTGCCAAGCCGGACGGCGGCGGCAATGTCCGTGCGCTCGCTGCCGATGACGGCGAGCACGGCGGTGCTGTTGGTTTCGATGATGGTGTTGGCCGACCATTCCAGGGCGGCATCCGCTCCAAAGACGAGCAGGCCGATCCGGTCATCCTTCTTTTTGTCCTCGTAAGCTTGATTGACGTAACTGCGGGCCGCCTCCTGCTGGTAGGAGGGGATGCTGTCGGACCGGTCGAGGAGAAAGAAAACGTTCACTCCTTCCAGCGGGCGCATCCATTGCAAGCCGGCGATAGCCAGCACCACAAGTGTCACGCCCGCCAGGCGCAAACTCATGGCCGTCCACCGGCGCCATTTGCCGATCTGGATATCGCTTTTGAGCGTCCATAAGACCACCCAGGCCCAGACCAACGGCAGCAACCAGAGCCAGCTTGGATGAGTCAATTGAAAGTTCATGGATGCGCTGAAACAGCTTGATCGGGAGTGGCGCGGGTCACGAGAGAACCCTCCTTCCGCCAGACAAACTTTTGCACCCGATGGTTTCCGCCGTCGGCCACAAAAAGGTTCCCTTGGGAATCGAGCGCAATGGCCCAGGGATTATTGAACTGGCCGGGGGCAGCGCCGGGCCCGCCGAGAATCTCGACCAGCGTCCCTTCGGTATCGAAAATCTGCACGCGACTGTTTCCAAATTCGCAGACGAACTGATAGCCGCGATCATCGACGCGGACGTCGTTCGGATAACTGAATTCGCCGGGTCCGGCGCCGGCGCG
>CAZCUL010000395.1:0-5567 GCA_964501475.1 uncultured Verrucomicrobiota bacterium
TTCTACAACCACGGCACGCTCCAAGCGACCAACGGCACGTTGAGTCTGCTCGGCGGTGGAACACACAGCGGGACGTTTGACATCGGCGCGGCCGCGGCACTGATCTTCGACAGCCCGCACGGGTTCAACGGGGGCACTGCCTTTACCGGGAGCGGCTTCATTCGATTCCGCAGCACCGTTCAACTCGGCGCGGCTTTGGATTTCGGAGCGCTCCAGGTCGTTTTCGAGAATTCCGCCTCCGTAACGGGCGTCTTCGACCTCTCGAATACTCCCGGCGGCAGCATCGCGTTCAATCGCACGCTTACGGTCCCCGGCTCAGTCACCATCGGCGGGACGATGGATGTTGGCGCAACGAACATCACCGTGACGATCAGCGGCACGCTCACGCTGGAAGCGGGCGCGACGCTGAACAATCCTGGCATGGTGGTTGTCGGCGCCTTCGTCAACAACGGCGGCACGATCAACGGCAACGCGCCTGTCCCATTGGTTCCCGGATTCGCTCCGGTTCGCATTAGCGGGCTCACGCTGGAGGGAACGGCGACGGGAACCTCGGCGGGGCTTCGGGTCAGCGACGCTTCAAGGCAAGTCGTCCTGCGATGGACCGGGCCGAGCGGGAAACTCTTCGCCATTGAATCGAGCAGGGACTTGCTCCGCTGGACCGAGGTGTCAGCCTCCATGGCGGAACTCGCGCCTGGTTCATTCGAGGGCTTCCTGGGGAAGGTGGGTGAATCGCATCGTTTCTTCCGCGTGCGTTGTGTAGTGGAGTAAGAGCCGCTAGAATCAGGACTGGCAGAGAGAATGGAGGGATTCGAACCGCCGGAACGGTTTAACAAACCCCGCCTTCGGCCACTCAGCAAGGAGCGCGGTAGGATTTGATCTCTCCTGGGCAATTTGACGGCGGCTCCTTGCGGAAGTCAATGAGCCTCAGCAGCGCGGTAGTCCAGACGTCACCTTTTATTGAGTATTTGGTTTGTGCCCGCGGTCGAGTGAGTTATTTCTGTGCGTAGGCCGGCACGGCGGAAGACGTCGAGCGATCCGTTGGTATCCCAAGCGTTCAGGGAAGTCAGGGACGCGCGGCAGCGCCGTTCCAGCAAGATCCCGGCGGCTTGAAGAAGAAAGTAAAGCAGCATCGAGCCTGCTCGGGCACTGGGGCGGCCGCGACAGATTACGTTCAGGAGACAAATTGCAGGACTGGCCAGCGTTAAAAAATCAAACGCGCCCGGCAATTCGCGCTTCCTGCACTTCCTTCTTCCGTCTTGAAAACCACCGCCAAGGCCTATACACTCGATCATGCTATTCCCCTAACCAATCGAACAAAAGAGCAATGACCGCATTCAGCCCGATGCCCCTCAAAAAGACCGATCGTGCTGCGATAATCCCTCGGTTGCTGCTGCTGGCCTTTGCCGTTCTGCCCAGAGGTTTGGCGGCACAGGTTGATTACGTAGTCCAAATCAGTCTCGATGGACTCGGGGGCACCTATCTTCAGAACTACCTCTCGAGCGCTCCGGCGCAGTTCCCGAACTTTGTGCGCCTGACTGACGAAGGGGCCTGGACCCTGAACGCGCGGTGCGACTACGATATCTCTGAAACGATCCCCAATCACGCCACCATGTTCACGGCCCGGCAGCGCCAACTGGAGCAATGCGGTGCGCAATGTGGATGCCCAACTTGGACGTATTCTCAACGCCATCGACTCCAACGCCGTCCTTTCCAATCAAACCGCCCTGATCGTGACCGCAGACCATGAAGGCGGTGGCGTTGTGGCCACCGGTCACACCGAATCCTATCATATCAGAAACTACACCATCCCGCTTTTCCTGCGCGGACCTGGCATCCCGGCAGATTCGGATATTTACTCCCTGTTCAGCAATCGCGGGGATCCATGGACCAATCGCACCGATTACACAACCAATCCCCAGCCTATCCGCCACGGCGACGGCAGTAATCTGGCCCTGACTCTTCTCGCACTGCCCCCATCCCGGATTCGCTCCTGGTTCCGATCTTCGCCGCTCCGGAGATCACGCTGGCCATTGCGCGATTTGAAGACCGTCAACGAATCGACCAAGGTCTTTACCATCGGGAATACTTCAGAATCCTCGGCGCGTTTCTTCCGGCTTGGGAAGCGATCGGCGTGTTTCCGGCCTGAACCCGTTCAGCCTGCAGCGGTGTGTTTCTCGATTGCTTCCACCACCATTTCGACGGTGGCGGGTTTGGCCAGGCAGGGAAAATCGCAGATGATGCCGTCGTTTTCCTCGACCTGGTGTTTGCGCACCGCGGCGGTAAGGAAAACGATCGGCGTGTGCTTGAGGTCGGGATCACCCTTGATCAGCGCGGCCACGTTGCCCCCGGGCAGCCGCGGCATAATGATGTCCAGCAAGACGATGTGGGGCTTGAATTCTTTGGCCGCCGGATAAGCGTCTTCCGCCCAGTTCTCGACGCGCACCTCGTAGTTGCCGGTCTCTTCGAGATTCAGCTTGAGCAGGGTGGTAAAGCTCTTTTCGTCGTCAACGAGGAGGACGCGTTTCTTTTCCATAGCTCAGGTTTGTTCCCGTTGTCCTTTCAGCATGATCGTGACCCGAACCCCGCCTTGAGGCAAGTTTCTAATGTCGATGCTGCCGCCGTGCAGCTCGATAATCCGCCTGGAAACGGGCAATCCCAGCCCTGTGCCCACCCCGGTGGGCTTGGTGGTAAAGAATGGATCGAAAATCTTCCCCAGAAACTCTTCGGAAATGCCGCTCCCGGTATCTTCCACCTCGGCCACGACCGCCGTGTCCCCCACCCAGAACCGCTCCGCCTTGCGCGAGCCTTCGAAGTGGGTCGTCTCGGTCAGTTGCTTCGCGTAGGTGCGCACATTCAGCGTCCCGCCGGTCGGCATGGCATGAATGGCATTGACGAAGATGTTGACGAATACCTGTTGGATCTGAGTCTTGTCCACCGCCACGGGTGGAAGGTTTGCCCCCCATTGGCGCGCCACCGAAATGCGGTTGGCATTCAGTTCATGCCGCACCAGGCGCAGGGTGCCTTCAATCATCGCATTGAAATCCTGGCTGGTCACCGTCGGCTGCCGGGAAGCGGAGAACTCCAGCAAGCCGCGCGTAATCGAGTCGGCCCGCGCAATGGCGTCACGCATCTCCTTCAAAACCAGGGAAAGGTTCTCGTCATTGCTCCCCAGTTTCTTGCTCAGGTAATTCACACCCATCATCATGATGGCGAGCGGATTCTTGACTTCGTGGGCTACCCCCGCCGCCAGAGTGCCGATCGATTCCATTTTCTCGGCCTGAATCAGTTGGGCCTGGGCGGACTTGAGCTCGGCGTGGGACTTCCGAAGGGCGGCTTCGCTCCGGGCCAGCTCTTCGTTGGCGGCCTGAAGGCGTTCTTCGAAACGCTTTCGCTCGGTAATGTCCCAGAAAATGCCTTGGATTCCAATGATCTGCCCTTTGGCGTCGTAGATGGGCGTCTTGACGACGTTCACATAAATCATCTCGCCGTTGGGCGCTTTGTTCTCCTCGATGGTCTCGAAGATCCCCCCGGTTCCGGTCACGGTCCTGTCGTCCTGCTGGTACTTGGCAGCGAGATGCGGCGGGAAAAAATCGAAGTCCGTTTTGCCAATGATTTCTTCGAGCGGTTTGCCTAGCATGGCGCAAAAGCGGCGGTTGGCGAAGGTGAAACGCTCGCTCAGGTCCTTGCGAAAAATGTTCTGAGGAAGGTTTTCAACCAGCGAGTGATAAAACGCTTCCGAGGTGATCAGCCTCTCCTCCGCCACCTTGCGCTCGGTAATGTCCGCAATCAGGCTGTCGTAAGCGTAGAACCGCCCTTGCTTGTCCTGGCGCGGCACGACCTTATTGCGCACCCAGCGAATCTGGCCGTCCCGATGGACGATCCGATGCTCCAACGGCCCCGGCAATTCACCGGCCAGCACACGCGAGACCTGTTCCATCACGGCGGCCCGATCCTCTTCGTGGACCATTCGATCCCACAATCCCGGATCAGCCTGATAATCCTCCGGCGAATATCCCGTCACCGCCACGCTGCCAGGACCATGGACTGCCCGCAACGGCCGGCCCTCCTGCAGTTCGACAGTGAAGACGTAGTCGGTAATGGATTCGAGAAGGTAGCGATAATGTTTTTCGCTTTCCTGAAGAGCTTCCTCAGCCAGGTTGCGTTCGATGGCGTAAGTAATGGCCCGGGACAGCGTGTAGGAATCAACCCGTCCCTTGACCAGGTAATCCTGGGCTCCTTCCCGGACAGCCTTGACGGCCAACGTTTCATCATCCAACCCGCTCAAGACAATGATCGGGATGCCCGGAGCATGCGCATGCAGCTTCGAGAACGTATCCAACCCCTGGCTGTCCGGCAGCGAAAGGTCCGCCAGAATGATGTCAAAGGAATCCTCCCTGAGCCTGGCGAGCGCGTCCGAGAGCCGCTCCGTTTGCGCCATCTCGAACCGCGCGGTCGAGTTCTCTCTCAAGAAATGCTCGAGAAGACGGCAGTCCGGAAGGGAATCTTCCACCAGCAGGAGCTTGATTGGATTGTCCATGACTCAAATGCCCGTTGCAGGGCAAACTGCGCATTCGCCGGCTCGGGCGGCGCCGCGGGTTCAATTTCGACCATACTCTTTTGGCGCAATTTGATACAGCGAAATCCGAGGGCAGCCGGAAGAACGCATCTTCGCTTTCCATCCCTCTTATCCGCGAAGGCGCGGAGACCGGAAACCAGAAAAACACGAACGCTGTCGCCCCACTCATTCGCCCTCTGACCCGGTCTCGCGCGCCTGCCTGGCCGAAAGACACAGACCCTCGCGCCTCCGCACATCCGGGGTGACATTTTACAGGGCTACTGACTCTCCTTCTCCAGCGCGGCCAATACCTCCGGATCACGAACGTCCACCCATCGCCCTTCAATCTTCATCCCCGCAATTCGGTGTCCTGCGGTAACCATGTCATTTATGGCATCTGTCAATTCATATTCGCCGCGGGGCGACTTTTGCAGCTTGCTGGTGAACCCGAAAAGCAGCGGGCGAAAAATATAGATGCCGGCATTGTACCAGGCGGTCTGCCCCGGCTGCAGCAGGCCCTCCTGCCGCAACTGCTCGAGCTCCGCCGCATTCGGCTTCTCCACCAGGCGCGTCAGGCAAAAGGCGTCATCAAAAAAGTTCAGCCCCCCTTTGCTCACATCCTCGCTCCCCGTGACCGTCAGAAGCCCGGCAAAATCCTGCTCTCCAAATCGGCGGATCATTGCGGCATAGGTTTCCGGCCGCACCAGAATATCGCCGTAGGTCAGAAGAAACGCATCCTTGCCGACAAAATCCTCCGCCAGTTCGGGTGCTTTCCCCGTTCCATCCTGAACCAACTGATGCCCGTAGCCGATACGCACCCCCCATCGCGCGCCATCGCCGAAATGTGATTCAACCAGCTCCGCCCGAAAGCCGGTCACGATAAATATCTCGCGAATGCCGGCTGAGATCAGGCCCTCCACGATCCATTCGAGGATCGGTTTGCCCTGAATCTTCAGCATCGGCTTGGGACGCGCCTCGGTCAGTTCTTTCATCCGTGTCCCTTTACCGGCAG
>CAZCUL010000396.1:0-9734 GCA_964501475.1 uncultured Verrucomicrobiota bacterium
CTTCAGCTCCCGGTCCGCCCGTGAAGTGACTGCGGAGCTGGCCTTCCGTGAGGCGATAAAGAGCGCCCAGCGCACAATGTTGTCCGAGCAACTGGTTCGCGGTGAAGGTGAGCGAGCGCTCCCGAAAATCGAGTTCCTGCCGGAGAGGGGAGACTTCAGCCGGCGGAACGGGCGGGGCCGTTTCCACGAAGCTCCCGACAGTCCGGGAGGACTCGGAGCGGAGGAGTTCAGCGGAGATGCCGAGGTAAGTGCCCGTCCTGATCTTTTGATCCCAAGCCAGACCAAAAGTCTCAAAGCGCGAGCCCGGCACCGAACCGACGAGCGATTCGGGAATCAAGCTGCGAAAAGCCTGGTTGAATCCGGCAATCTGCGTGGGCTCGAGCCGCACACTGGTGTCGAAAAAGACGCCGCCCAACGAACGGCTGTAGATGCCACGGAAGGAGGTGTTGCCCCAGGGGCGATAGATGAATCCAAACTTGGGCGAAAGCTGCGAACGATCTTTTTGACCGCCGCTCAGCGGAGGAACTTCGCTGTTTCTCGGAAAGTCGAGATAGTCGTAGCTCAAGCCGGCCGTGAATTGCAGCGGCTCGAAGACCTGCCAGTAATGGTAGGCGTAAACGCTGATGCGTTCGAGGTCGTGGGCAACGGCCTGTTCGCCGGGAATGGGTTCGCCGCCGGGCCCGACGAAGAAAGGCGGAAACGCGGTAGGGTCGCGGCTCAGGGTCGCATCGGTGTCCACATCCCCGGTTTGAAAGCGGCTGCCGATGACCACGGTGTGGTTTTCCCGCTGAAAGATCTGCTGCAGTTCCGTGCTGTAGGCTTCGAGCCCGCTGTCGTAATCCAAATCAAAACCCACCGGCAGAGGCGCCGCACCGGGGGAGAGAAGGAAATTGGTGCTGGTGCCGGTGGCATTGAGCTGGAGATGGTCGTCAAAGCGGCCGCCCAGAAAGAGCGTGTGTATGCCGGGTCCCCACTGGCGGTGATAGCCGAGAAAGAGGGCCGGCTCGAGGCGTTCTTTGACGCGAAGCGTGGGGTTGGCTTCGTCCTGATCGTAGTACTGAGACAGGTCGCCCGATTCATAGTAGGCGGTCTGGGCCTGAAGGAAGATGCTGTCCTTTGGCGTGAGTTGTTGCTTGAACTTGGCGGAAAGGACGAGCTGATCGAGGTCGTTGTTGGGGCGTTGACCGGGATCGGTGTGGTAAAAGGCGTCGATGGCGTAGCTCGAGTTGCCCAGAATCCCGTAATGGCCGCCGCGCTGGATCCACTCGCCGCTGCTGAAGTATTCGGTGCTCGAGATGACGCCCAGATGATCGCCGGCAAAAAGCTTCGAGTATTCCTGCTGCGAAATGTTTTGAGAAAGATTTCCCGCGCCGACTGGCGCCAGGAGGTTGGCGACGAGCAATTCGCTCAACCAGGGCGTTTCGTAGCGGAGGTTCCGCAATTTTGGATCGCGCAACGCGTCGTAGCTGTTCGCCAGGAATAAATGGGCGGAATAATTGGCGTAGTCATAATTCACCGCCCGGGAAGCTTCGCGCACCGAGACATCGAGCATTCCGGCATCCTGATAGATGCGGGCCAGGTTGGCGCCGCGCACGGCCTGGTCCTGGTCGAGAAGGAGGCGGGAGCGGAAGACGCTGCGGTTATCGTTCAATTCCTGGGAACGCTCCAGATCGCGGATGGCCGGGTTGATTTCGTTGTTCTGCTGGTTAAGCAGCGAGGAGTAGAGCCACGGCGTGGGATCATTGGGGTCCAGCTCCTTTGCCATGCGCAGCTCCTTGGCGGCGCGCTCCGAGTCGTCGGTATGGCTGAAAGCTTTGCCGAGGTAAGCGCGGAAAAGCGAGCGATGCGGTTCCAATGCCGCCGCCGCCTGGAGATCGCGCCGGCCCAGTGCGCCATGGCCTTTGCGGATGTAACAGAGGCCGCGCCCGAACCAGGCATTGCCCAAACCTGGATCAATCGCGATGGCTTCGTTGAAATATCGCAGCGCTTCATCAATGCGGTTCTTTGCGGTGAGGAGAAAGCCTTTCAACGCCAGCCCCTGGGCGTTCCGCGGCGAAAGTCTTAACCCGCGTTCCAGCGCTTCGGTGGCGGCATTGATCCGCCCAAAGCTGAATTCGAGCTCGCCAACCCGCACCCAGGCGAAGCCGAAGTCGGGGGACTTCCGGGACGCGGCGCGGGCGGCAGCGAGCGCCTCTCCGAGACGGGACTGAGACTGAAGATAGTAGGATTCCGCCATCCATTCGCTGGCTGTTCCCGGAAGGCTGGTCCGCGTCCAGGGTTGGTTCTTGACCGCGGCGACCATTTGCCGGAGGGCGCTGGCAAAAGGTCCCGCGTCGTCGCCCAGCAACGCCAGCGCTTCCTCCACCTGCCCCACCGCCAGGACCGTGGCCGCAAGGTAAACCGCATCCGCAGCGGCCGGCTGGCGACCCTCGGGATAGAGTTCCAGGGCGCGGAGCAGGTCGCCGCTGCGATAGGCGGTTAACGAATCGCCCAATGTTTGCCGGACGTTATCGTCGAGATTCAGTTCGGCCGGATCAATGACCGCGGGATAGTAAAGGACCCACTGGATGATATTGATGGCGTCGATGACGGCGGTTTTACGCGGCGCCTGACCGGGATCGACAATGCCCTCTTCGCCGCTTTGCAGGCTCACTTCCCCGGCGGCATTCCGAAGTTCGACAGCGCCTTCCAGCAGTGTCAGCACGGTCCGGCCGTTGTCTTCGACGCGGATGTGAAACTCGGTTCCGCGAATAGCGCCGGACGCCACCGGTGTTTTGAAGTCGATGTCCGCGGGCCTTTCGCGGTTGAAGAAGTAGGAGGAACCGCTTTTGAAGTCGATGGAGGCCTTTCCAGCCGCGGAGGACGGAGGCTGGATTTCAATGGTCGTGAGGGCGTCCATCGGCAGCATCGAGAGGTCGGACAACTGAACCAAAGCCCGGCTGCGAAAGCCGGTCCGAACCAGGTCGCCGGCATTGAGAAACTGGTTCGTGCTGCCGCGCTGCCATTGAAGAGTCCGCGCCCGGGCCACTTCGACCTTGTTCTCGACCACGAGTAAAACACTGGCGCCAGCCGCAGCGGGAACAGGGGCAGGCTGCGCCAACGCCTCGATGATCAGACTCATCGCCAGCGCCGGAAGCAGGCAGAAAGCAATCCTTCTGAGATGAATCATAGCTAGTCTGCTAAGCGGCTGGGGTTTCCACGCGACCCAGCCTAGACAAGAGTTCGCACTGCTGACAATTCAAATAGATAGCAGGCACGGGTCCATTCGCGGATTTGCCAACCTGGGTAAGCCGCCCTTCCCGAAAAAACGGGAAAGGATCGCGGGATTGAATCCGAGTGCGGACCTGTCCCGCAGACGCGCCCTTTTCCGCGCTTCCGACTATAAGCACGGGATTGCAAACAGGGGCGGAATGGTCTAAAAGGATAGTCGATTCCCTATGGGCGCGAGGTCGATGAACTGGGCGACAATTCTTGTTTGCGCGATCTCCTGCCATCCAATCGAAGCGGCCAATCATGTCGTGGCATGGGGAGACAACTCCTTTGGAAAGACCAACGTGCCTGCGGCCGCGACCGATGTCTGGGCGATTGCAGCGGGTCATTCGCACAGCCTGGCGCTGAAGGCCGACGGCACAGTGATTGGTTGGGGGCGAGCTCCGGCCGCCACGGTGCCGACGGGCTTAAGCAACGTCGTGGCCATCTCCGCCGGCCGGGGACAGAGCCTGGCATTGAAGGCGGACGGAGCGCTCGCAGCCTGGGGTGCTCCAACCTCACAGCAGACCACCAATATCCCGCCCGGGCTGACCAATGTAGTGGCGATTGCCTGCGGAGACGATCACAACCTCGTTTTGAGAGGCGACGGAACCGTTTTCGCGTGGGGCGCGAATTATTCGGGGCAGACAATTCTTCCCGCCGATTTGAGCAACGTCGTCGCAATCGCCGTTGGGAACACCGGCAACCTGGCCATTCGCAGTGATGGCACAGTCTGGGGTTCGGGCATGATCACCAATCGAATCGGAGCGCTTTCCAATCTGGTTGCGGGAGCCATCGTGGCCGACGGGAATTTTCAAGGGGCGGTCGTGCGCGGCGACGGAACGGCGTTCGCCTGGGGTTATCCGGCGTCCAATCTGACCACCAACATTCCGAACGTTATCGCGGTATCCGCCCGCAGCGGGTTCAACCAGGCGGGGGGCGTGTGGTTCTTGCATCGGGACCGGACATTAAGCGGCCTGGGTTCCCAGTATCTCGGGCAGACGAACGTTTACGAAAGCCTCTCAAACGTGTTGGCCGTAACATTTGGCTATTCACACCACCTTGCCATTGTCGGAGACGGATGGCCGCTCCCGATCGAACCAGCCCTCGACGTCAGCCTTGGCAATGATCGGTTTACCATTCTTCAACAGACCGCGCGAGGGCGTTCCTACCGGGCGGAATACAAGGATATGATTGGCGAAATCCAATGGCAAATGCTCACGCCCGTCCGTGGTGACGGCACCATCCGGCCGCTGATAGATCCGAACGCGACCGGCGCACAGCGATTCTATCGAATACGCGTCGCTGAGTGACCGGCCGAAGACCTGAGGGCGGTGGAATGGAGAACTTCTCCCTCTCTCTGCGAACGAGCGGCCTCCCCCGAATTATCGGGGCTTCGGGTCAGGCGGCAGGCGTGCGCGGCTTCAGCCTCGTTGTGGCAGCCCACAATCCAAAAAGCCCGATGCCAAGCAAAGCCAAGGTGCTGCCGGAATCCGGCACCGCCAGCGGCGCTATGAAGCCGCCGTTGAATACCGGGACGCTCGAGATGTTGGAATTGTCAACGAATATGTCAACGGTGGGATTGAAGAACCCCAGCGAGACGTCTTCCAGCGCGTCGTCCAATGGAGTCACGACGGTGAAATTGATGGTGCCAATCGTGAAGCTGGTGCTGAAAGGCCCCGGGTTTGGCGTGGCCCCGCTGAAGGTGGAGACCTCACCCGCCGCATTGTTCTCGATCAAGGGGCCAAGTGTACCCCATAAGGGCGGCGGGAGATTGACCGATGCCGGCGATCCGTTGAGCGAGAGCTCACCGGTATCGAACCGCACTGAGACGGCATAGCACGACACCCCGGCCGCATCCACGGTCAGCACCAGGTCCACAGTGAAGGTGTCGCCCGGCGAAGCCAGGCGCAGAGACTGAATGCCGGGCGTGGCCGGGTCCATATCCACTGAAATCATATTCACGGAGAGTGCCGATTCGACGAGTGCGAACGATAGAAGAACGCCGGTAGCGAGCTTCGATAATCTAAGGGAATTCATGCAAGTGCCGTTCTCTAATTTTTTCTTGTTGGATTGCTTTTAGTGATAAAGAGATTTTGCGCACAATCGAAGGCATATGTCACGCTTAAACCACATTATTTTTGATGCTCCGGACGGGGGAGGATGGGCTTTTCCCTTCTTATCCCGAGCCAAACCCTCTTTGGCCCTCGATGGCGTGTCGGATGGGCCGAACATCGCCTATTGTCTTTTCAGAGCAGCCTTCTGTTCTATATTCCGCGCGTGATCGACACCGATCAGAAGCTGGAATCGCTTTTGCCGAAGCTGGCCGCTGCCGAGTGGGTAGCGGTCGATACCGAGGCTGACAGCTTGCACGCTTATCCGGAGAAGTTGTGCCTGATCCAAATCAGCATTTCGGGCGAAGACATCCTGGTCGATCCGCTCTGCGGAATCGGTCTGGGGCCATTGCTCGAGGCGCTGCAGGGGCGGGAATTGATTATGCATGGCGCCGATTATGATTTGCGTCTGCTCCGGAAAACTTATGAATTCGTGCCCCGCGCCATCTTTGACACCATGACCGCCAGCCGGCTGATCGGCTGTCGCGAGTTCGGACTTACTCATCTGGTCTCGCGATTCCTTGGCATCGCGCTTGAAAAAGGGCCGCAAAAGGCCAACTGGGGGCGACGCCCTTTGACGGAGCGAATGGAAACGTACGCGCGCAACGACACACGGCATCTTAAACCGCTCTCCGACATTCTCCGCCAGCGCTTGAGCGAGGCGAATCGGTTGCACTGGCACGGGGAAGTGTGCGGCCGGCTGGTGGAGGATTGCGCGCAAGTCCGCTCCACAAGCCCCGAACAGGTCTGGCGGGTCAAAGGCAGCCAGCGCCTCTCTCCCGTTTCCCTGGCGGTGTTGCGCGAAGTCTGGCATTGGCGCGAGTCCGAGGCTATTGCTGCCAATAAACCGCCCTATTTTATTCTTCCGCCCGAAACCATGGTCTCCCTGGCCGCCGCGGCTCCCCTGGCGCACCCTTTGGCAGCGATTCTCCCGCGGCGCTTTTCTTCACGCCGGCGGGAGGCTTTGTCAACGGCGATCGAGCAGGGGCTGAAATCAAAGGACCCGCCCAGCTTTCGGCGAGCGCCGGTCGCGCGACAGACCGACAGCGAACGGAGCCGCCTCCGGATGTTGGAAGAACGCCGCGACCGCCGCGCTGCCGAACTTGGGATCGATCCCACGTTGATCGCCAGCCGGGCGACCATGGTCCTGTTGGCAAAGGATTGGGCGGCATATGAGGGCACTCTGATGTCCTGGCAGAAAGACCTTTTGCAGCACTGAGATGGCGGCGCAGCGAGCCCCGATCAGGGGGTTGAACCATCGGGCGGGATTTCCGGCTGTTCGCTGAGAGCATCGAGCCAATGCCCGCTTGAATCGCGATAGGTTCGAAACGGTCTTTCGCCCATGACGGTCGCAATGGACCTCTCTGTTTCACGGGCGATGGCGGCAAGCGCATTTTGGCGCTGTTCCTCGGTCAGGAGCACATTGTTTTCGACGCGTTGCTTCTGACGTTCCGCCTCTTGCTTCATTGTGTAAACCCGACCCGCCAGTTGCTCCGGCAAATCGAGCCGCTGGGTCAACTGCACCAGGTTCTGATAATCGGGATCCAAGGCGCGCACATACGATGAATAACGCTCTTCGCCGAGCGTTTTCCTCAACTCCTCGTTCAGCGCCCGTTGCGCTGCTGCTTCGGCCAGGGCGTGCGCTTCGGGTGACGCTGCATCGACGGTCTCCAGGCCTTTGGCGAACTCCTCGTCATAGACCTGCTGCAAACTGAAGATCCTTCGGAATTCCTCCTCGCTCGGTTCGAAACCATCCAGTCCCGTCCGCAAGGCTTCGGATGTGGGAGAGAAGCGCAACTCGTATTCGTGCATTTCGTCTGCCGAGAGAAGGGCGGCCAGTTCCTGCTGTTTTTGCTGCTCCAATCGCTGCCATTCGGCGTGGTCTTCCGGGAGCAACAATCCTCCGACCTGCGAGTAGAGACCTTCCTGCTGTCCACGGTATTTTTCTTCGATGGCCAGAAGTTGAGTTCGCTTCTCTTCTGGAAGGAAGTCGTAAGCGCGCGCGTCGGTATCGAGTCCGGTGCTCATGTATCTGCCCAGTTCGACGCGATAATCGACTCCGAGCAATTCCTGGACGAGCTCCCGCTTTTCCGCTTCAAGCGCTTGTAATTCGCGGCGTGTTTCAGGACTGAACTGGCTTATCCCGGACCGCCAAAACCTATAAGGCTCTTTTTCGGTCAGCGCGGCGCGCCGCCGGGCGTAGAGTTTGGAGACGTCGGCAATGATGATGTCGCGAATGGTTTCCTCGGGACAGCCGATTGTGCGGAGGTTGGCAATGTAAGTCTGATAGTTGGTGGATTCGATCGCCTGCCAGTGCAAAACCCGGTTGGCCAGCGCGGCCAGCAGATTTGTCGGATTAATCTTCCGGACGGCGATCTGTGTGACCGTATTGGTAACGACTGTTCTTTGAGTGAGATAGTCCGGGCTTTGCGGCCGGTTGTAAAGCAGGTGGAGCGTGAACGCCAAAGTACCCATAAGCCCCAGTGAAATGGCCAGGAGGATGAGGTTCGCCAGGCGGGTATTCATAACGGCCCATTTTCCATGCTTCTTCGCAACGCGTAATACAAGAAAGGCGAAAAAGCGAGCATTAGATGGGCGCGGCTCGGTCCGAGGACGCAGGGGGCCCGGGATAACCAAAGACCGCGCAACCAGCCAGCCGGGAGATGCGATGCAAGCCTTTTGAGGACAGGCGGATTAAGGACGGGGAAGTCCTTCGCGCAGGGATAGGCGGGTCTGCGCCGCCCTTTCGGGTTCGGCCAAAGAAACTCCTTAAAGATCGCATTGACAGGCAGGAAAAAAGAGATTGTTTAGCTACTTGACTATGCAATTAGGCCTCCCCATATTTCACGACTCTTTTCGTTCGTGAGCCGACTCAACATAACTATGCTCAAATCTAAAAAGGCTTCGGGTAGATCAGCTTTAAACAGAAAAGTTTCAAAACCGGCGAAGACAGCCAGCAGCAAGGTTCCCCGACCGCGGAAGGAAAAGAAGAATACCAGGCCGCAACCGACTCGTGGGTCCGGCCACCGCCAGCCCTCTTCCGGGCCCAACGGCCATCCCCGAACTGAAGCGGAAGCCGACGCCTCCGTGGGAACTGTCCGCAGCCAGTCCGGTGTCGATCTAACCGAGAAAGTCAAAGAACTGCTTCGCCTGGCTCAGGAGCAGGGGTATCTCACCTATAACGATATCAACGACGCCCTGCCTGACAATGTCGTGAGCCCGGAGGACCTGGACGAGATCTACGTAAAGCTGCGCAACCTGGATGTTGAGATTGTCGATCAGGCGGAAGTGGACCGCGTCAAGCAACCCGAGCCTGAGGACGAGGAGGACAAAGGACGGCTCGATATTTTGGACGATCCGGTCCGGATGTATCTAAAGCAGATGGGCCAGGTGCCCTTGTTGACCCGGGAGCAGGAAGTCGAAATCTCGAAGCGAATCGAGGATGCCGAGAACGAGCTGAAAAAAATCATTTATAGCTTCGGATTCGCCGGCAAGGAACATATCGCGCTTGCTGAAAAGCTCATCTCGGAGCCGCCCAAGGAGCGATTTGACCGCGTCATTGTCGATAAAAAGATCGAAGGCCGCGAAAACCACCTGAAGGATTTGCGCAAACTGGTGAAAGTGGTGCGCACGTTAGACCAGCAGGTGGATGAAAAATATGCCTCTTGGCAGTCGGCTTCCAAAAACAAGAAAGAGAAGCTTTTTGCTGAGTTCAGAAAGCTCGACAAGAAGCTTCAGGACAGTTTTTCGAAGTTCTACTACAAACAAAAGGTCATTGAGGAGATGGCGCTGGTGGCGGAGAACATTTACGACAAAATTCAGTCCGGCCTTCGCACCATTCGGGATTGGGAACATCAGCGCAAGTCAGCCCAGCAGCAGGCCGTCATTCAAGGAGAGATGCGCAAGATCAAGGCTCTGGATGAATTTGTCCGCATGCCTTACGAGGGATATCTGCGCGCCTACGAACAATTGAAATACTACGCCGCCAAAGCGCTGCAGGCCAAGACAGAGATGGTTGAGGCAAATCTGCGCCTGGTGATTTCGATTGCGAAAAAGTACACCAATCGCGGCCTCTCCTTTCTGGACCTCATCCAGGAAGGCAACATGGGGCTGATGAAAGCCGTCGAGAAGTTCGAGTATCGACGAGGCTACAAATTCTCCACCTACGCCACCTGGTGGATCCGGCAGGCCATCACCCGGTCAATCGCCGACCAGGCACGCACCATCCGCATTCCCGTGCACATGATCGAAACGATCAACAAACTGATGCGGGTGCAAAAGCAGTTAATCCAGGATTTTGGACGCGAGCCTACGCCCGAGGAAATCGCGGATGAAATGCACATGCCGGTCGAGCGCGTTCGGGCAGTGCTG
>CAZCUL010000397.1:0-3564 GCA_964501475.1 uncultured Verrucomicrobiota bacterium
GGAGATTCGATTGGCATCCGGCGCGACAGCCGCTGGAACGTACCGGAACCGGAATTGGCTTTCGTGATCAACTCGCGCGAAGAAATCGCAGGCTACACCATCGGCAACGACGTGAGCTCGCGGGACATCGAAGGCGAAAACCTCCTTTACCTGCCGCAAGCGAAGGTTTACCGGCATTCGTGCGCGCTCGGGCCGTTCATTACAGTGGGCGCCACCGAAGACTTTGTCCGGACCTGGAAGATCGGCTTGAAGATCTGGCGGGAAGGCCAGGTGGCATTCGAAGGCGAAACTTCTCCAGGCCAAATCAAGCGGCCCTTTGCCCAACTGGTGGAATACCTGTTCCGCTGCGAAACGTTTCCCCACGGCGCGGTGCTGCTCACGGGCACCGGGATCGTTCCCGCGGACGATTTCAGCCTGCGGGTCGGAGACCGGGTCGAGATTGGCATCAGCGGCATCGGAACTTTGGAGAACACCGTTATTGAAGTGTAATGAAACGCGCCCTGGTTTTGTCTGGCAGGGAATGACTGGGACCGGGCTTCTTTCAGGCTTCTTTCCTCCGAGCTTGCTCAGTCTCAGGTCTCGATGCAGGCTCAGACCGCATGAAACGGCTCGACCTGGAATTGGTTGACCGCGGCTTGTGCGAGAGCCGCGAGAAAGCCAGGCGCGCCATCATGGCCGGTCAGGTGCGGGTCAACGACCAGGTGGCCCAAAAACCCAGCGATTCCATAAAGCTCACCGACGAGTTATCACTGGTCGCGCCTGAGAAATATGTCAGCCGCGGCGGCTACAAGCTCGATCATGCCCTCCAATCTTTCAGACTCAACGTCGAGGGTTTGAAGGCCATCGATCTCGGCGCCTCCACCGGCGGATTTACCGACTGCCTGTTGCAGCATGGCGCGGCGAGGGTTTGCGCGGTGGACGTGGGCCAGGGCCAACTGGCGTGGTCCCTGCGCCAGGACCATCGCGTGACGGTCATGGAGCGCACCAACGCCCGTCACCTGACCCCCGATCAGCTCCCGCCGGAATTTCGGGCGGCTGACCTGGTGGTGATCGATTGCTCGTTCATTTCGTTGCACAAAATCCTCCCTCCCGCCATTGCATTGCTGGGGCCTTCCGCTAAAATCGTGGCCCTGATCAAACCCCAATTTGAAGCCGGCAAGGCAGACGCGGACAAAGGCGCCGGGGTCATTACCGATCCTGAGATTCATCAACGGGTCCTGGCCGAACTCGAACGATTCGTCCAGGCAAGCGCAGATTTACAGTGGCGCAGTGTCATCGAATCGCCCTTGCTCGGCCCCGCCGGCAACAAGGAATTCCTGGTTCTAATTGAAAAAACTGGATAGACAGATCAACGTGGTCGGGTTGATCGCCAACACCGACAAGCGCTCCTGCCGCTCGCTGGTTCGCAAGGCGGTCTCGCTCATCGAAGCGGAACGCGGCCGGGTGTTGGCCGACGAACCGACCGCGCGCCTGGCCGGCTTGGATCTCGAGACCTGCCCAGACATAGCCGCTCTCACGCGACGGGTCGATTTGCTCATGGTCTTCGGTGGGGACGGCACCATGCTGCGGGTGGGCCGCGAGGTCGCCGGTTCAAAAACGCCTATCCTCGGCATCAACGCCGGCGGACTCGGCTTCCTCACCGATGTGCCCGCTCAACAATTGTCCCTGGCGCTCAAACAAATCTGGTCGGGCGAAACCGAATTGGAATCGCGTTCTCTCATCCAGGCGACAGGCCAGGCCCGTGGGCAGCCGGTCCGGGAAATCGCCTTGAACGACTTTGTCATTACCCGCGGCGCCGCCCCCCGCCTGATTGAACTGGAGGTCAGGGTGGATGACGCCATCCTGACCCGATACCGCTGCGATGGCTTGATCGTCTGCACACCGACCGGTTCGACGGCCTATTCGCTGGCCGCCGGAGGGGCCGTGGTCAGTCCGGCCGCGGACGTGTTTACCCTCACGCCGATCTGCCCGCACACCCTTTCGAACCGGTCGGTCATCGTCAGCCTGGATTCGGTCATCAGCGTCACCGTCTTGAGCCGCCGGGTGGAAACGATTTTGACGGCGGACGGGCAAATCACGCGGCCGCTCGCCACGGGCGATCGAATCACGATACGACGCAGCCCGCATCTGATTCGCCTGCTCCATTTGTCCGGCAGCTCATTTTTTGAAACCTTGCAACGGAAGCTGCACTGGAGCGGCACGAATGTGTGAATGTTCCAGAAACGCGGGCGAAAGCGGAAGCAAGCTTCCGCACTCCAAACGTTCTCGCGAACTGCTCCCGCTCCGGATTCCTGGCGAAGCTTTTGCAGTGCGCCCGGCCGGCCGGCGCTCGAGGCCGATGTCCGAATCCGCTCCTGATCTGTTGGCACGTCTCTCGCGGAAACCCGCAATCAATACATGGTCCGATTGAAAGACATCGCGGAACGGGCCGGAGTGTCGATCATGACAGTCTCGAAGGTCTTGCGCGACGCGCGGGACATTTCGGCCGCCACCAAGGCGCGCGTGCGGAAGCTGGCGGAGGAGATGGGCTACGTGCCCGATTCAGTCGCCCAGGGATTGCGAAGCCGAAGGTCCCGTGTTTTCGGAATCGTAATTTCGGCCGTGACCAATCCGGTCTTTGCCCGGGTCCTGATGGCTATTGAAGAGCGCGCGCACGAGATCGGTTACGACGTTATTCTGGCGCACTCCCTCAATTTGCCGGAGCGGGAGGAGAGCGTCATCCGGCGTCTTCTGGCGCGAAGGGTGGACGGGTTGTTTATCAGTCCTGTCTATCGCCTGGAGACCTCGGCCCCCATCTATCAGGAGTTGCTCCGGCGCGGCGTTCCCACTGTGCTGCTCGGGCATCGCGCGCCTTTTTGCGAGCAGTTCCCGAACGTGGAGACGGACGACATTACCGCCAGCTATCTGGCGGCGCGGCATCTTCTGCAACTGGGCCATCGCCGGATTGCTTTTTTTGCCGGGCCGCCGGCCGCCCCGTCGGCTCAGGAACGTTTTGAAGGCTATCGCCGGGCGCTGCGGGAGTTCGACATCGAGATGGATGATCGGTTGGTGTTTAATGCGGGGGGCACGATCGAGGAGGGCGGGAAGGCAGCTCTGCAAATGCTGAACGAGTCGCCAGGCGCCACCGCGGTCCAGAGCGTGAACGATTTGGTCGCCATCGGCGCGGCCACCGTCTTCCTCGGCCAGGGATTGCAGATCCCCGGTGATCTTTCGCTGGTGGGCTTCGGCAACGTGCTCATTAGCGAACATTTCCGCGTGCCGCTCACCACGGTGCGGCAACCGAAACTGCGCCTGGGCGCGGCCGCGATGGACATCATGTTGAAGCTCCTGCTCGGCGAACGCCCCGAATCGGTTCGGCTCTCGGCCGAAATCGCGGTTCGGGCGAGCACCGGTCCACCGCCCGCCAAGGCCGTTGCCAGCAAAAGCTAGCCTAAGTTCGTCATCCGGCGAGCGAAACCGGGTTTTTTCAGAAGCTCGACGGGCGATTTCTTCGGACTTTCGATCTTCCGGCTGCTTGAACGCGATGTAGTGGAGAAGAGCCCATTGTGCACGGTTGCAGCGTGG
>CAZCUL010000398.1:0-6211 GCA_964501475.1 uncultured Verrucomicrobiota bacterium
GATCGTCAGCAGTCGAGGACGAATCATCAAGGCATCACTCCGCTTCATTACTGTTGCATGTCGGCGCTGGGCAAAACGGACGCTCGGAGGAGCGCGGCATTCGTCAGGTGCGCGGAGCGGCTCATCCAGGCTGGAGCCGAGATCAGCGCGCAAGCCGTCATCCGCAATCTTCCCGGACTCACGCCGCTCCATTGCGTCTGCTGGACGGGCGGCAATTTGGAGGTGGCCCGCTTGCTCATCAAGGGCGGCGCAAACCCGAAGGGCTGTTTGAGTTTCGCACTCGGGCACTTTCAAAGACACGGAGATGGGCATGACGACATTGCGGAATTGTTGCTCACGGCGGGGATCGACATTCACGATGAAGGCGACGACATACTCGGGCGATTTGCCGCTTGTGGGGGCGTGCAAGCCGTGCGCTGGCTGCTGGAGCACGGAGCAAACCCAAATGTGAAATCTGAAGAAGGGAGAACTCCGCTCCACCTGGCCGCCGAGCGGAACACAGGTACCAAAGTGATCAAACTTCTGATTGAGCACGGGGCTGACTTGAACGCGAGGACTGCAGATGGCCACACACCGCTCTACCTCGCCGAACTGAACAGCAAACGAGTTGTTGCCAGATTCCTGCGGCAGGCGGGCGCCGTTGCCTGACTGTGTCGCGCAGCAGGCGCATTGCCCCGTGTTTCATAGCGGGTCGCTGCAAGAATTCCGATTCCACACCCAAGGAAATCGTTGTGCCCATCGTTTAACCAGATGAAGCGGTTCATGGGGTGATCGACCGCGACGTTGAATGAGCGGTTTGAAGGCAGATCCAAGCGTTGAAGTTGCCCGCCCCGGCCAGATCAGTCGCCGGGTCGCATCCAGAGGTCCATCCAGTCTGGGGCGCGATTCCGGGCGCGGAACCGTTCTCACCATTCGCGTAAGGAAATCCGACCTGGACGCATTGGCCAAGGGTGATCTGAAGCCCGAAGACTTCGCAAAGCAGGCGATATTTCACGCGTACGAGGGTTCGGGTCACGACCTTGCCGGCTTGAATGCCTGGACTCAAAAGGCGTATCCCGTTCGCAACTAACGTCGTCGAAGTCCCAGGCGAACCGTTGCCGCATCTGTTGAAATCCGCGCTGCCAGTTATGGCCGCGACTGTGGAAGCGCTGTCGTTCCATGGCGGCGTAGTGGACTTTGTCCGGCGCGAAATTCGCTTCGATGACGGAAAGCGGAGCGAATTGTCGGAGCGCGAAGCCGCTTTGCTGCGCCACTTTGCCGCGAACGCTGGCCGGGTGATTTCTCGTGACGAAATTCTGAGCCAAGTCTGGCATTTGAATCCAGCGCACACGAACACTCGCACCATCGATATGCATGTCTCAAGTCTCCGCCGCAAGTTGCGCGATGATCCGCGGAAGCCTGGAGTTCTTTTCACAGTCAACGGCCGGGGTTACGTGTTGGCCGTTGATGGAGGAGCATCGAATCAAAACAATGGAGGATGAAATATGACCGCGCGAAGAATCCTGTTGCTCTCGTTGGGTCTTAACACGCTCGCCATTGGCGCGCTCGCGTACTACTTCAAAACGAAAGCCGAGCCGGAGGCGTCCCCTCCGCTGCGTCACGACACAATCGAGTTGAGCCGACAGCCCAGGGCCGTGCGACACACCGAGGTGCAAGTGTTCGCCGTTACCAACACGCTCGCGCTGAACTGGCGCGCGATTGAATCCACCGACTACAAAGAATACATCGCACGGCTGAAGGCCATTGGCTGCCCTTGGGAAACGATCAAAGACATCATCATCGCGGACGTGAGCAAGCTTTACACTCTGAAGATTGCCGCGCTTCAGCCGCCGAAGAAGGAATGGAAATTCTGGCAGGTCAAAGAGAACAACACCTCAGCGATGGATGGCGAAGGCCGGAAAAAGTTCGCTGCGCTGCACAAGGAGAAGAAAGCGTTGCTGAAGGATCTGCTGGGAATCGATATCGACGAAGAGAATAAACGGCTGTTTGGTTGGGGAAACGTGTGGGACGACCAACTCGGCTTCCTCTCGGCCGAAAAACGCGAATTGGCCAAAGAGATCCAGTTGAATTACACCGAGATGCTCCAGGAAATCCGACAGGACTCACAGGACTTCATTTTTCAGGATGACATTGCTGAACAGAAGAGGATTGGCGAGGAGAAGCGGACGGAACTGGCGCAAATCCTGACGCCTCAGGAACTACGCGAATACGATCTGAGAATGTCCGACACGGCCAATCAAATCCGCTGGAGCCTGCGAGGGTTTGAGCCGACGCAGGAGGAATTTCAGAAAATCTTTGAGGCGCGCAAAGCATTCGATGACGAGCATGGCGACGTCAACGATCGGGAGGACAAGGCCGCGTATCAACGGAGGGATCAGGCGCGCCAAGAACGCGACGAGCAAATCAAGGCGGCACTTGGGCCGCAGCGCGCGGCCGAATACCAGCGCGGCATTGACTCGGATTACCAAATCCTCGATCGCATCGCAGATCGCTTCGATGCGCCTGAAGGCTCGGCGGCTCAAGTGTACGACATGAAGAAGGCCGTGGAAGAGCAGATGAAGAAGCTCCGAGCAGACGAAACCCTTTCCGCAGCGCAGCGAAAAGCCGCTCTGCTTGCCATTCGCCAGGAAACCGAACAAGCGATGGCCGCCGCTTTGGGCGAAAGGGCGTTCAAGAACTACAAGTCATGGAACAATGGGTGGTTTCGGAACATCAGCCCAAAACCCTGACGGAATGCCAGGCTGCGCACAGATCAAATCAACTCATGGTCACACTCGAGACTGAGCGGTTGACTCTGCGGATGCTCCGCGAGTCGGACTCCGACGCATACGCGGAGATGTGCGCTGATCCTGAAGTCATGCGCTACATTGGCGACGGCCAGCCGCTGGCGCGGCCCATGGCGTGGCGCAATCTGGCGATGATGATCGGTCACTGGTCCTTGCGCGGCTATGGCCTCTGGGCGGTGGAGGAGCGGTCATCCGGCGCGTTCGCCGGGCGCATCGGATTCTGGAATCCGGAGGGGTGGCCCAGCTTTGAACTGGGCTGGATGCTGCGCCGATCTTTATGGGGCCGGGGTTATGCGACCGAAGCTGCGCGGGCTGCCTTGAACTTCGCGTTCATCGAGTTGAAGCAGCTACACGTCATCAGCCTGACACAACCGGAGAACGCGGCGTCGATTCGCGTTGCTCAACGTTTGGGCGAGCGCCACGTCGATTCCAAAGAGATGATGGGGAAGCTGGCCTTGATTTACCGAATCACACGAGAAGAGTGGGAAGTGGCGAACAAGCCGCGCTGAAGTGCTCTTGGAATCTTCCCGATTGCGGGATGATCGAATCCCACAAGTGACAATGGCGCGAGTGCATGGGCTGGCTTGCCGCTCAACGAAGCGGAGAATCGGCAGAACTCTTTTGAGCAACACGAACTCTAAATCGCCTTGCAAACACAGGAGTGATCGCGGTTCTGAGTCCATTCACTTTCTCTCAAACATCCCCGTCAAACCGGTATCACGCGGAAATGGCACCTTCCTTGCAGAGACCTCGTTCGACACCGCCGACGCACACTCAGACAAGCAACGCGGCAGATGTCGCGAATGAAGTTTTGGAATCCATTTGTCATTTTGCTCTGGCCGTTGATGGCACTCGGCCAGGCTACCAATTCTCCGACGCGCGCTCTCTCGCTCATGGAGTGTATCCAGATTGCGCTGGAGCACAACCTGGACGTGAAGATCGAGCGATTCAATCCGGAGATTGCGCGCCACAACCTGAGTCTCGCTTACGCCGGATACGATCCCGTCTTGCGCGGGTCGGGTACCCATCGGTTCAGTTTGTCGCCGGGCGGCATCGACGATCAGAACAGGCCATTCTCCGGGACAACCACGGACAGCGACGTTTTCACGGCCGGGATTGGCGGGTTGTTGCCCACGGGATTGTCCTACGATCTAGCCGGAGATATTTTCGGAGCCAGCGGCACAAGACCGTCGGGTTCGTTCGAGAATTCCCAGGGATCGGCGTCGCTCCGGCTACGACAGCCGCTGCTGAAGAACTTCTGGATTGACTCCACGCGACTGAACATTCGCGTCAACAAGACTCGGTTGAAGATTTCAGAACTGGAGCTTCGCGAGCAAATGATGAACACCGTGACCAGCGTGGAGTTGGCTTACTACGACCTGATGCTGGCGCTCGAAAGTGTGAAGGTTCAGGAGAAGGCTGTGCAGCTTACCGAGGAACTGCTCAACGCGAACCGGGAGCGGGTGAAACAGGGCGTGCTCGCACCACTGGACGAGAAGCAAGCCGAGTCGCAAGTGGCGGCACAGCGTTCCGTCCTCCTGGCCGTTCTTCGCGTCGCTTCTTCAGTCCAGAACGTTCTCAAGGGACTGCTGAGCGACAAGCTTTCAGAATGGCAGGATGTGACGATCGAGCCGACCGAAAATCTTTCGGCCGAGAAGCAAGAGGTCAGCCGGCAATCGAGCTGGCAAAAAGGAATGACGACGCGGCCGGATTTGCTCCAGGCCCGGCTTGATTTGGAGCGCCTGGGTTTCATTCTCAAGTACGACTTTAACCAGCTTTTCCCGCAATTGGACGTGGTTGGAAGTTACGGGCACAGCGGCGCGGAGCGCGAGTACAGCGGCGTGCTGGAACAGGTGAGACGCGGTTCGGGTCCGTTCCACTCTTACGGGATCGTCATGAGCATCCCGTTGGGCAATCGGTCGGCGCGGGCCAATTACAAGATCAGCAAGGCGGAACAACAGCAGGCCCTGGTGCGGCTGCAAAGACTGGAACAGACAATCATGCTCCAGATCGACGACGTGGTGAAACAGGTCGAAACCGCGTTCGACCGCGTGGGCACGACACGCGCCGCGCGGCAGTTCGCGGACGTGGCCTTGGAAGCCGAACAAACCAAGTTGGAAAACGGAAAGAGCACCAGCTTCTTTGTCCTGCAACTCCAACGCGACGCAACGGCCGCGCGCTCAGAGGAAGTGCAAGCTTTGGCCGAATACAACAAGGCCCTGGCACGATTGGCCCGCAGCGAAGGCACGGCTCTGGAGCGGCGCAATGTGAAGGTGGAGGTCAAATGACTTTCCCGCTTGCGAGATGGCTTAATCCCACAAGCGAAACGAAACCGATTCGTAGGGGGCCAAGTATGGTCGATCGCTCCTTTCTCTCGGCGTCAACGGTTCGCTACCGACGAGCATCGGAAGTTACTGTTGAATCGCGATCTCGTGCGGTTGTCTGGTCGGAAGTTCAGGGGCGGGCCGCGGTTCCGTGCGCGCAACTCACTGCTGGCACACCGCCTGCGAGTGAATCCCTCAACACTCACTAACGACCGTACCGGTCGATTACTATGAACGAAGCAATCAATCGTTTGCAAACGGTCGATGGCGACAAGGCGAAGATGGTGGGCACAGATATTCCGCGTCCATTTGCCGCCAAGCGTCGTCGGCGTCGCCGCATCATTTACGCGGTCTCAACGGTGTTGGTCATCGCCGGAATTACCGTCGTGCTTTCGCGGCTCAAACCAGCCGCTCCCACGGTGGAGAAAACTTCGATCTGGATGGATACCGTCAAGCAAGGCCAGATGCTCCGCCAGGTGCGCGGCAACGGCGCGCTGGTGCCGGAGCAGATCAAGTTCGTCCAGGCTGAAACCGACGGGAGGGTTGAGAAAATCCTGGTGCTGGCGGGCGCTGAGATGACTGCGGACACCGTTATCATCGAGTTGAGCAATCCTGAACTTCGGCAGTCCGCCTTTGATGCGGAGTGGCAAGTCAAAGCCACGGAAGCGCAACGGGCCAAGTTGCAAGTGCAACTCAAAAGTGATCGTCTCACTCAGAGGGCGGCGTTGGCCACGCTGACGGCCGAATACGAGCAGGCCAAGCTGGAAGCGCAGGCTGATGAAAACCTCGCCAAACGGGGTTTGGTGGCGGATCTCACGGCGAAGCGCTCCAGAACCCGAGCGAACGACTTGGGCAACCGAGTAAAGATCGAAGAGGAGCGGTTGACGATCAGCGAGGAATCCGGTGAAGCGCAATTGGCCTCGCAGCTGGCCGACCTGGAAAAAATCCGCGCTCAACTTGCGATGAAACGCAGACAAGTGGACGCGCTGCAAGTGCGCGCGGGCATCGATGGCGTACTGCAACAAATCGGCGACCGGGAAACCTTGCAGATTGGTCAGCGCATCAGCCCCAGCGTCACCCTCGCCAAGATCGTTCAGCCCA
>CAZCUL010000399.1:0-11168 GCA_964501475.1 uncultured Verrucomicrobiota bacterium
TCGGCAGCCCCGAAACCACGCCCGGCGGCCGTGCGCTCAAGTTCTACGCCAGCGTCCGCATCGATATCCGCCGCAAAGACACGCTGAAGGATGCGTCGGGAAACGCCATCGGCAATCACGTCAAGGTCAAAGTCGTCAAGAACAAGCTCGCTCCGCCCTTCGCCGAGGCCGAGTTTGATATCCTCTACAATCACGGCATTAACAAAGAGGGCAGCATCCTCGATGTCGGCATTGAAAACGGCGTCGTCGATAAAAAGGGGGCATGGCTGCAGTTCAATGGCGAACTCATTGGCCAGGGCAAAGACGCCGCCCGCCAGACGCTCCTGGAAAAACCCGATCTCGCTCGAAAAATCATCGACGCCATCATGGCCAAGCGAAATCCCGCCGCAGCGGCTTAAGCTCGTTTCCGAGTTGCTGTCCGGGCGGGCACGCTGGGCAAGTCAGAATTTGACGCGCGCCGTTGCGAATCCGATTTCGCCTAATCTTTCAAGGCCCGAACCCGGTAGAAAAGGGAGCCCGGCGCCGCCCGGTTTTCCAGCAGGAGGTCCATCCCGTTTCCGGCAACCGGGTCTGAAAGCACTGCCCACTTTCGGAAATCCGCCGTGCCTTCCAGCACATAAGACCAATTTGTCAGGCTCTGGAATCGCACTTCCCACCAGCCGTCGCGGAGCCTGCCTGCCACACGTCCAATGGGCGGTTCGGGAACGCGCGTCATCAGCCGATCAATCGCCCCGTGAGCCAGCAACGAACCGGCGAATTGAGGCGGGCTCTGCTGGCCGTCGTTGTAGCTCATGATGGCCACGGCATCCACGCGGAAATCTGGAAAGCCTGCCAATGACAACTCCCGAATTGTCTGATCGGGCGGAAGACCGAAAGGCTCGCCGTCGCGCGTCATGATCGTCCGAAGCGTCTCATCGCTCGCAGTATAAACCATCCTCACCTCAAACCAGTCGCCGGTGGTCAGCTCGAGTGGATGATTGTCACTGAAGCGAAGCTGGTTGTTGGTGGAAACGACTGTCGGCGCCACCGTCGCACCAAAACCCGAGTCCGGGAAATAATCGAACTCAACGAGATTCCTCGGGCCGTGGAGGGGATGAATGCCCGCGCCACGGAAAAAGTTCGGACTGGTCGCGCTGGCCAGGTTCATGAACCCTGCGGCAACCTCGAACGTGTAGGGCTTGTCCGGATTAACGCCAATGGTGATGTCCCGCAGAAGAAAGCGCAATTCGAGACTGAAATCATCACTCTTCGTCAGGATGGTTCCGAGGCGGCGGTAGAAGAAGCTGTTCGGCCGGGACGAGTCCCAGGTGACCTCCAACGCTTGATTGGTGCTGTCCCACGCGAACAGCCTGGCATCTCCAAAGACCTGCCAGCCGCGCTCCAGAGGATTCGCGGAAAAATCTTCTTCGATTGTGACGGCCCCGGGCAAAGAGGCGGCGGCCCTGGAAAGCAACACAGCCGCAAGGATTACCTTTGGCGTCATCATTTCAGGCCCGCCAATCTCCACAACTGTGTCAGGCCCAGCAGACCCGCTCCCAACAAACAGAGCTGCCACAGCGCCGGTTCCGGCACCGCGGCAAAGCCGTCAATTTCGACCTTCCCGCTGAGAACATCCACCCGCACAAAGCGAACGCCAGACAGAGAGAGCGGCTCTCCGTCCGGCGTTTGCGCCCATTCCAGGTCAAAACCGGTTCCGCCCCCGGCGTTGGCGTAAAGCGCCCGGATTCCCGCCAAATCGAGCCCGGCAAAATCCGCATTCATCAACTCCGGATTGACCGGGATTTGAAAGTCACCGCTCCCGTCGATGGGAAACAATCCATCGACCGTCGCCGTCACCAGGGAAGGCGGCACCAGTTCAAAAAAATCCGAGTTGTTTTCACTGACGAACACTTTGCTCGATCCGGGAGGGTCGAAGGTGAACGTCGAGCCATCGGTGATTCCACCTCCGGAAAAGTCTCCATTGACGATGGTAAATCCGTTGTTCCCAAAGATAATGAGGTCCAATCCGAACGGGTTGTTTGGCAGGTCCAGGATTGGCGAGTTGAAAGCGACCGTGAGGGAACCACCGGCGCCAATCGAGACGATTTGTGAAGGGAGGTAAGGCGGATTAAACGGATCCACGGGACTGCCAAACATGCCCGGGGTGACTTGGCTTGGGACGCCAAGAGCAGTGGCCGGGTTTGTGTAACCAGCCGCGAAACCGCTGCCGGAATGATAATCAATGACGGTGTCACCCCAAGGCTGGGCGCACGCGTCAAAGACAGGGATCAGGCTGGCACAGGCCAGCCCAAGAGCGTAAGTCCGAAGCATATGACTGATCTTTCAATGTGTCCGGGCAGAGCCGGACGAGGTTGCAATTAAGAGACCAGCCCGAAGTTTGAAGGATCCTGCCAGCCCTCCTTCCTATTGGTCGTGGGCAAAAGAAAACCTTCAAACTCCGTCGGACAGAGATTGAAGGCAATCGACACTGTGGCCCCGAAAACAGTTCGGAACCCCGGCCTCATCCTTCTCTTTGACGGAGAAGTCAGTTGTCTGCCCAAGCACCGATAGTTCGAAAAGGCCGGGACAAACCACTGCGACGAGCACAGCCAAACCGGTATCCTGACTTCGGGCCTGACCTCGCTCCCGCCTTCCCGGTTTTGGATAACCAGTGGCAATGTGGGAGTTTGTAGCCCGTTACAGTGGCGCAACCGTCCCCGATTCTCACGGGGTTCCCTTGTCATTTGGCTGCCATTCAAGGCGTGCTGCGTAACACATCCGGCAAAGCCGGAAAAAACACGCCGTTTTCAAAGAGCGAAGATTTGCTAACCCGCAGGCCGTCGAATGCCAAGGAAAAAATCAACCGCCAGGCAGCCGGGTGCAGCCGGGCCCAAATGGCGGTAGGTTGCGCAACAACCGCCGGAGCATTTTTCGGCCTCTTCCGCGCCAGCACTTGCAACTTCGAGTTGCGCCAGCCGCCATCACCGCGTGCTTCCGCTCAATATAATGTGGGTCTTATCCTCGTCGGCGCCTCGCGTCAGGTGCACCGAAACAATCCGCTTCGGTTCCAGCCAGAGAAGAACCCTTTCCTCCAATTCGGGGCGAACCAAGGTGGGGAGAACCATCCACCGGCCGCTCTCAGCATTGAGAATGGTCGGGGCGCCCTCCGTCGAGCTCTTTGGGTGGCCGGTCTGGCCAGGATTCAGTTTCTTCAGATAATATTCCAATACGGCCTTGAGTGGGTCGGGAGACGTATAACGATAAGCGGTCAATGGGCCGCCGCTGCCGCCCGCGCTTCTCTTCGCGTCGGGATAAGCAAAACGATCCAATCCTGCCCGGACGGAAGCTGCCTTTCGGCTCACAGGCAAACCCGCCACCACTAACGAGGTCGGCCCGTTCGATCCGGCCGCGGTAAAATGCGCGAGAAATAAATCCGTTTTCGTTCGATACAAAATCGTCATCGCTCGCGCCAATGGCCGGTCGCCCGTGCCAATCTTCGCCACCGCCATCTGTCTTGGACCGAAAAAGGGCACCTTGGCTCCCGAGGAACTCATGAAGGCCGGTTCACCTCCCCGCGAAAGTGGCGTCCTCTTTTCAAAATGACCGAACACGTTGCTGAAGCTGTCCGCCGTCACGTAAAGCCCGCCGGTAACAACCCCGCTCACCATCTGAAGATTTGTCGCCTGGGGATAAGTCCAGTTCGAAAGTTTCGTTTGCCCTGGAAATGAGGTCAGGAGCACCCCCGCCAAAAGCAGGCATCCAATCGAAACTCCACCGCCAATCACCAGGAACTTTCCGGAAACAGCACCTGCCCCGCGCATGGAGCCATTTAACTCTGGCCGAAAAATCTCGGTCAATATAAAAGCCCGCCCCATGACCCAGCGTCCTCCGTTCGCCTTCATTGCCCGCGGCTTCGCCATAGCAAGTCAGGGTGCCGCCCGGCTGGGCACCGCCATCTCGATCGAGTCGTCCACTGGCTCGATCTCAGTGACGATTTCGTACCCGCCCGAGCTCTCGATATGAACTTGCCTGGTTTTCGCCACACCGTTTTCGGTCCATCGATGCGTGACCCGCACTGGCGCCGAAGCACGAGCCGGATCATCGAGGCAATGGGCGTAAAGACGAATGTTGTTCGCCGCCGGATCACCCATGTAGCGGATGAACACGGCGCGGGCCGGACGATCGAGCTTTACTTCGCGGTCCACGTTGTAATGCCAATGGCTCTGGTCGGTGGGCACCTCGGCACGATAAATCTTGCGGAACTGCGTAGGCTGATCCACCGCGTAGGCAATGGCATTGCGGGTGTTCCTGGCGCCTTCGCCCTGGTGCGCCTGAAAACTGGCGCCGGCGGAAAACCAGGCGATCTTCGTCCCGGGCGGCGCCTCTGCTTTCGCAATGAACGCTCCTCGAACGCGACTCGTGCGCCTGGCCGGATCGTAATCCCTGGGCGGCTCGACCAGATATTTCAGAAACTCATCCGGTTTGGCCGCGCTCGGGCGGATTTCCAATACGCGTGTCGGCAATCCATAATGATCGCCGGTAACCAGCCGCATGGCGTTCGTCCCCTTTCGCAGAGCAGGCAGGGAAGCCGGATGCAACTGCACCCAGGTGGTAATTTCAAACGAGCGGACAACGGCCTGCGCCGGTTGGCCACGCAATGTCAGCTTGAGCAAATAACCATAGCTGCCGCTAACGTGCGGAGTCAGGTCAAAGGCCAGCGAGGTGAGGCGAACCGGCCTCGGTAAGCCGCCGGACATTTCACGGACCGCATCGAGCCCCCGCCAGCTCAAACCGTGATCGAGCGAGAGCGAAAGTGATGTGTTCGTTGCCTCCAGTTTCACGACGGACGCCTCGCGATCATCGGCCGCGTCGTCGAGATCGCCCACCAGCGGCACGATCACATAGGGCGAACGCACTTCAAAAATGGCGTAGCCTTCACCCGGTTCCTTGAGGCTCAAGCCATCCGGCCCGGGTTCAACGTTGCGCGAGGCATGGACGCCGTCCGCGAAATCAACGGATTCCGAAGTAAGGTCCGGCCTGTAAACAAACCGGCCATTGCCGTGCGTATGGACGGTGAAACTCTCATGCTTGCACTTGGGGCCGCGCGGCTCGCGTTCGATGACATCGCGCGGAAACGGGCTTTCGGCATAGGTAGGATGATGGTTCCAACGTCCGCCTTGAGGTTTCCACCAACGTGTGAAGGTTTCTCCTGAGCGCAGCACATAATCCATGGTGTGGCCGCCAGTCCCAACACCATAGCGATGTTCTACCGCCGTTGAAGCATAGGTCCGGCGAACCTGATCAATCGGATCAAGCGGGAAGAAATGCGGCCCATTCGGCCGGTCCCAAAGTGCATCCTCTCCGCCTCCGTAAGGTAGGCCGAGGCGCCGAGCCGTGTCCCGAGGTAGGGCGAGGCGTCCCCGCTGAGCCGCCTCCGGAGGTGGGACGCCTTCCAGCCGAGCCGCTTGTTGTGCCTCCGCCATCGAGGCAAGAGAACCATCCTCACGCCGAAATACCGCTCGCACATCGAGGTCAAGGTAATGCCACCGGCCGTCGTAGAAAGCTTCCGAAGCCACATGATGCCAGCCGGGGATGATGAGCGTTCGCGCCGGACCGATACCCATGCCTTCCATGATGCCCCCCATCGTCGGACCCAGCGTCCCGCAATGCCCAATCGGATAGACGTTGAGCATCTTCACCGGATCACGCACCGCCCCGTATTCAGACAACTCCTCGTCGCCTTCCCATGCAGGGACCCCGAGCGGATACACCCCAGTGCGTGAGTCGGCCAGGTATTTGAAAATCTCAAACACCTTTGCGTCGCCCGACAGGTCATGCCAGCGCGGGAACTGCGCGAACGTCTTCATGCTGTAGGTGTCTGCGACATGCGGCGAAAGCGCCCGCGGAGAATAAACGGCCGCTTCCAGGCCCATCATCATGACGAGCAGTGCAGCGACCGGGAACAATCGAACGACCCACGACATGTCCATAGGAAAACCGGAATCAGCCATTATGGCAAGGCAACCGAAGGCATTAGACGCAGAGAACGGCTTCACGCGCCGGCGTTTCTGCTGTAGCGGCGCTTTGTCATCGCCGCCCTTTGCCGTCTTCGCAAAGCCAAAGCACTCCAAAACCTGGCGGACTTCCCAGCGGCTCTACGGAATGTCCGGACAACGCGTGACGTAACGGCACGGGCGTTCCCTGGTCAAAGAGGATGCGCATGGATTTCGAAGATGCGGACGAGGGCATCGATCGGCTGAAAGGGAGGTTCGGAAAAACAAACATTCTCGCAATAGGAAGCCCTGGGAGCACTCTTTTGGCTCGGCGACTCCATTTAGCCAAATCGCGTCATCTTGTCGCTGAATTGGCTTCATTTGCCGGCATCAAACAGCACTACTTCGTCGATCAACAGTTCCACAGGGTCACTGCCGTCGGGTCGAACGAAAAAGAACAGGTCGTCCACCTTGTGCCCCGCTTCGAAGGGCGTGTCGCTGCCGTCGTTGCGCCGCGCATCTTTCGTGAAATCGAGATAGAGGGTTTGCCACTGGCCCGCTCGGAGATCGTTCAGGTGGATGTGGCGATTGTCCATGTCGGTCAGGTCGAAGACCTGCACGGTCATGCGCCCGCTGCCGGTGAGGAAGTAACGAAATCGCAATTTCGTGTGGGCGCCCACAGCGCGCACCGGATCAATCTGCAAACGGATCCATTTGCCTTTCCCGTTCTTCTCTGGAACGGCGCGCGCCACGTTCCAATATGAGCCCGCCGGCAGACCATGGCTCACAATCTCGAATTCGCCCGGCCAATACTTCGGTTTCTCCGCCGCCGTGATGCCCGTATCGAATGCCGCGAGGAAGATGACCCGGTTCGGAAACGGCTCCGGCTCCGGCGTCAAATCAGGATCATGGGCAAAGAAAACCACATCATCGATGATCAGGTCGTGCCGGTTGCCGTCGCCCGGCTTGCCCACGAAGATTTTCAGGTCGTCCATGCGCTCGCCTTCTTTAAACGGGATACCCGGCGTGCCGTCGTTGCGTTGCGCGTCGCGAGTGAAATTCATCGTCACTTCCGACCATTTGCCTTCCGCGAGACCGCTCATGCGGATGTGATTGTTGTCGTTGCTGGTGAGGCTGAAGTGCTGGAAGGTCGCCTCGGTGGCACCGGTCAGGTGATAACGGAGATAGAGGTGATTGACGTTGCCCATGCGCGGCCCGGGCACGGGATTGATGCCGGTCATGAGCGCGCTGAAGTTTCGATAAGGTCCCTGGCCGGCGCCCAATGCGGTGGTGTTGCCGGGATAGCGCAGAATGTTATCCGTCTCCGGAGGGCCAAACCAGCCGTAGTCCGGCGTGCGGCTCTCGAAATCACAGGCTGCCCAGATGCGATGAGGAAAATGCTTTGGGCGCGCTTCTTGCACTTGAGCCGCGCCGCGCGCGCGTGGTTTGCCCGCGGAGACGACGGCTGCGGGGCTCGTCCACGGTATCATGGCCGGAACGACGATGAGAGCCGCCGCCCAGAAGCCGGCTACGGAACAGTGCGTGTTGGAAAGGCGCAATGGTTTCATAAGGCCCTAATCTGGTGAACGGTATTCCCATCAGCGACTCTGGTCACTGTATAGATGGAGGAAGACACGGTCTCATTCAAACATGGCTGCAACAGCTCGCTTCGGTGGACTCCCGCTTCTTCCCGTTCCCATCAACTTCCCAATCGGGAAGCCTCTTGCCGAATCAGTCCCGCAAGGGCGGTGAGCGTGGTTGACGCGCACCCGGCCGATGATAGAGTCGCGGCCGGTGAACCTGATCGAAAGCCGGGGCTCGGCATCCGTCCAATCGCGGCGCAAGCGGTTCGTTGACCGCAGAGGAGGTGCATGAATTCGGATTGGCGCTCTTCCCTTCAGCTTTCGCTTCTGCGTTCACCGGCGTAATCCATGACCAGCGCCGCCACAATTACGGTCCACGTTCCCACCACGTTGCGCGATTGCTGTGGGGGCTCCGCCGAGCTCATCCTCTCCGCCAGCAGCCTGCGGATCGCGCTTGAGGAAGTGGATCGCGGCTACCCGAAGCTCTACCGCAGCATCTGCGACGAAACCGGGACTGTGCGCCGGCACGTCAATCTTTTCGTAAACACCAATCACATACGTGACCGCAACGGTCTCGACACCCCGCTTTCGCCCGGCGACGAGGTGACGATTCTGCCGGCGGTCTCAGGAGGCTAAAGAATGGCAAATCGTATTCTTCTCTGCATTGGCACCAAGAAGGGTTTGTTCGTGGCCGAGTCGCCGAAAGCTCGGCGCCGCTTCGCGCTGCGCGGTCCGTTTGGCGAAGGCGTATCCGTTTATTCGGCGCTCATCGATACGCGCAGCGCGCCGCGAATCTATGCATCGAGTTGCAACGCCTTCTTCGGCATGAAGGTCCTTCGTTCGACCGATCTTGGAAAAACCTTCAAGGAAACGAAGTCTGCTCCCGCCTTTCCCAAGGACGATGGCCGCGCTCTCGCCAATATCTGGTCGCTTGAAGCAGGCGCGAACAAGAAGGAGCTTTGGTGCGGGGTCGAGCCGGCGGCGCTGTTTAAGAGTCGTGACGGCGGTGATTCCTGGGCGATGGTTCCAGGCATCAGCAATCACCAGCATGCCCGCCAGTGGCATCCTGGCAACGGCGGACTTTGCATGCACACCATTCTGCGCAACGGCAAGCGGGTGCATCTTGGCATCTCAACCGGCGGCCATTACCTGAGCGAGGATGGCGGCGAGACGTTCGCGGCCGAGAACGAGGGCATCGGAGCGGGCTTCCTGCCCGATCCATTCGTCGAGTTTGGCCAGTGCGTGCACAAGATCGCGCGTCACCCGGAGGCGCCCGGCCGCCTCTACATGCAGAATCATGGCGGTTTTCCGGAGCATCCGGGCATCGGGGTCTTGCGCAGCGACGACCATGGGCACACGTGGCGTTCCATCGCCCAGGGGCTGCCGTCCGACTTCGGCTTCCCGATTCTCGTGCATCCGCACGACCCGGACACAATCTATGTGGTGCCGCTGGACGCGGCGACGCGCACTTGCCCCGGTGGCGCGCCCGGAGTCTGGCGCAGCGAGAACGGCGGTGATTCGTGGAAGAAGGTCTCGCAGGGGCTGCCCAGGAGGGAAAGTTATTTCACCGTGCTGCGCGACGCGATGGACATCGACGAGCTGTCGTCTCCCGCGCTTTATTTCGGGACAACCACGGGACAACTTTGGATCGGGCGCGACGGGGGCGAGCGATGGGAATGCCTGTTCGATTCGCTTCCGCCGATTAACTGCGTAAAGGCCGCGGTGGTCTGACGAACACAGCCGATCCCGACCAGGCTCACGGTCGAGTCTTCCTGACGATTCGCAGCACCCGATCCCCGCGGTTTGGCGCGGTGAAGCGTTGCGGACCGCCGCCGACTGTCGTTCTGTTCTGGAAGCTCCCGTCTTTGCCATTGGCGGGATTCCACTAGTCGGCGTCATAGGTGAGATTCGGCGAAAGACTCACGCTGATGTTGCCTCCGTCCGGCAGGTAGAGCGCGTAAACGTGGCCGGGCTTCGCCAGACAAAACGCGCGCCCTTCACCGACCAGTTCGTTGTTCGCCCCATTTCCCAAAAGGGCAGCGACTCCATAAAGGCTCGCGTCCTGCCCAATGCGGTCCAGACAGGTTCCCATTGTTCCAGCCGACCCCACCGATAAAAGTCCTGGGCGTCCTTGACTGGCACGGTCACGACGAAAGAACCAGTGATCCCGTCGAGTTTGGCGTTCTCGCTTTTTGACAGGAATGTCCAGGGGCCCGTTTCGTCCGCCGAGAAGCGCACCTTCCAGAGATTGCCGTCGAGGCCGCCCTTTCCGTCGCCGGCATAGAATCCCGGCACTTTGCAAGTCTTTCCGCCGGGTGAAGTGAAGAGGCCGTCCACCGCGATGGCAAACGGGTTAGGCTGCCCACGGCCTTGCCGATTCGGGTCCTGACAAGACGATTTCAATCTTCGCCCATTTATCGAACCGCCCTGGAGAGCCGGCATCCTTCGCGGCGGCAGCCGCGGCGAAACCGAAAACCAAACCCGCCCACAAGAGAATCTTTCCAAATGGCATCGACTTCATAACGTCCTACGGATGCCCATGTCGATTGAACCTGTTTCGTGTTCAGATACAAAGACTGCATCAATAAGCCGGAGTGACGTGCCCGCAGGCCTTTGTCAGCAGGCGGACCGCCGAAGGGGCCTGAATCCGGCCTGAATAGGCTTGAAGAATTTCTGAAGATTTAGATTGCATCGGCGGACGGAGCTGCAACAATCGCCCGCGAACCCCAACAAGTGTATGAAGAAAACAACTATCTCTCCCATTACAGTTTTACCCCTCGCTCTCGGTTTGATTCTCTCTGCACGCCCCACAGAGGGCCAGTTGTTCTTCGATAACTTCGACACCGATACATCCGCGGGCTACAACGTGCACACGTCGTCTGCGGACACGGATGTAACCTTTGCTTTCGACTATGGCACGCTGGGCATTCCGTCGGCGCCAAACTCGGTGGGGAACACCACCAGCGGACTGCGCTTTGCCGCCAATATTGCCTCCCCCGGCAGCGTCGAGGCCGTCAGTGTTTCGCCAATCGGATACAATTTTACGGGTGATTATACGCTTCAGTTTGACATGTGGATCAATGTAAACGGCCCGTTTCCGGCCGGGGGGGCGGGTTCAACTGAATCCCTCAATGCGGGGGTTGGCACTTCAGGAGCCCAGTTGCAATCCACTGCCGCAGGCACTGATGGCGCATGGTTCTCGGTCAGCGGTGAGGGCGGTACCACCCGCGACTTCCGAGCCTATAAAGGCTCCTCCGAGCAATTCGCCGAGAGCGGGCAATTTGCGGCTGGCACCAGCAGCGCCAGCGGCGGAGCTCATAACAATACCGATGCCTATTACCACACGACGTTTCCGGGCGGGCAGATGGCGCCGGCAGATCAGCAGGCTGCGTATGCTCAGCAAACTGGAAGCTTGAGTCCCGGCACTGTCGGCATGGCCTGGCGTCAGGTGGTTATTTCCAAGCAGGGCGATACCCTCGAGTGGTCCATCGACGGCCTGACTATCGCCACGCTCCAACAAAGCGCCGCCGCGTATAGCGATGAAGGCAATATCTTCCTTGGCTACATGGATATCTTTACGTCCGTTTCGGATAATCCGGATTTGAGCTTTGGA
>CAZCUL010000400.1:0-2843 GCA_964501475.1 uncultured Verrucomicrobiota bacterium
CGGAAACCTGTTTCGTGAGCGCAGCTTCCAAAACGCGCTGACGATCATCCGGATGAATCGCCTCGAGCCAGGCGCGGGGTGACGCATAAAGGCTTTCACAGCTCCGTTCCCAAATGGCTTCGTAGGCGGGACTCACGTACAAGATCTGGTTCTTTTCCGCACTCGACATCCAGAAAACCTCCTTGATGTTTTCCGCCAATTGTCTGAACCGCGTTTCGCTCTCGTGCACTTCTTTCTCCGCCCGCAGGCGCTGCTTCACTTCCGCGACCAGAGTCGCGGTGCGCTCAGTGACGCGTGCTTCCAAATCACGCGTGAGGAACCGGATACGATTCAGCAGGGAAACTGTGAGCGAAAAGAACCCAAAACGCACCAGGGCGTTCCAGTAGGGAATGAGCGGATGCGAGTAAACCGAGCCGCCGCGAACGTCGAGAGTGAGCCAGAGCGCCGCGGCCGCCGCGGAGACGAGGAGGCCGGCCTGGGTGCCTGCGAACCAGCCCACCAGCCCGATGGGTAACAGGTAGAGAATCGAGAGCGAAATCTCGATCCCGGTCTCCCAATCAAGCAATCCGACGGCGCCCACTCCGGCCAACCCTCCCAGGAGGTCCAGCAGCCTTCTGGTCGGGCCTGATGTTCGAGTGGCGTCCTTTTTCTGGTTGGGCATCGCTGTACCTCCTTCCCCTGGGATCGAACCTGACCCACGATGCAAATTGTCCCCGCTACTGGCGAGGCAAAAGTGCATCGTTCGACGTGCAGAAAAAAAAATCGCCGATCAGGCAGAAAAATTTTCGGATGAATCCAGTTTCATGTTTACACGCGAGGTCCGATTGCTAGACTGCGTCCGCTCGCTCATCGCACACACACATGAAAAAAGTCGAGGCCATCATCAAACCTTTCAAACTCGAAGAAGTGAAGGAAGCGCTGGCCACTCTTGGCGTGGAAGGAATGACGGTGAGCGAGGTCAAAGGGTTTGGCCGTCAGAAGGGCCACACCGAGATTTATCGAGGCAGCGAATACACCGTTGATTTTCTTCCGAAGATCAAACTCGAGATCGTGCTGGCGGATGGCCAGGTCGATCAGGCCGTGGCCGCCATCATCAAAGCCGCCAAGACCGGCAAAATTGGCGATGGCAAAGTATTCGTCAGCTCCATCGAAAACGCTGTTCGCATTCGCACCGAGGAGACGGGTGAGCGCGCCGTTTGATTAAGGACGGCGCGAGCCCGAGTCATTTTTCCCCACCACTTGTCTGCTGGTTCAGGGGATTCTTGTGGGCCGATTCAAAACTGTGGTAACGACCTGAAACTCAATGAGCACCGCCGCCAAGACCGGAACACCCAGGAGCGTGATCGACCACGCCAAAAAGCAGGGCGCTAAAATGGTCGACGTTAAATTCGTTGATACCTTCGGCACCTGGCAACACTTCAGCGTTCCCATCGGCGAATTGACCGAGGACGTCTTCAGCGAAGGCTTCGGGTTCGACGGGTCCTCCATCCGTGGCTGGAAATCCATCGAAGCCTCCGACATGCTGGCCATGCCCGATCCGGCCACCGCGTTCATCGATCCGTTTTGCGCCGTCCCCACCCTCTCCCTGACCTGCACCATCGCCGAAACCGGAACCAAGGAAGCCTACAACCGGGATCCCCGCGGCATTGCCCAGCGCGGAGAAAAATATCTCCAATCCACCGGCCTGGCCGAAACCGCGGTCTTCGGACCGGAAGCCGAGTTTTTCATCTTTGACAACGTCCAGTTCGACGCCAAGAGCAACGGTTGTTTTTACAGCGTCGACAGCGAGGAAGGGGTCTGGAACACCGGGCGGGAGGAGATGCCCAACCTGGGCTACAAAATCCGCCACAAGGAAGGTTATTTCCCGGTCGCTCCGACCGATACGCAGCAGGACATCCGCACCGAGATGTGCCTGGTCATGGAACAACTGGGCATCCAGGTGGAACGGCAGCATCACGAGGTGGCCACGGCCGGCCAGGCCGAAATTGATTTTCGATTCGACACCCTGGTGCGCACGGCCGACAACATGATGCTCTACAAGTACATCATCAAGAACGTGGCGCGGAAGCACGGGAAGACGGTCACGTTCATGCCCAAACCGCTCTTTGGAGACAACGGCAGCGGCATGCACACCCACCAATCCTTGTGGAAGAAAGGCAAACCGCTCTTTGCCGGCAACGAATACGCCGGGTTAAGTCAGATGGCCCTTTATTACATCGGGGGGATTCTCAAGCATGCCAAAGCTCTCTGCGCCCTGTGCAGCCCCACCACCAACAGTTACAAACGGCTGGTGCCCGGCTACGAAGCGCCCGTCAACCTGGCCTACTCGGCCCGCAACCGTTCGGCGGCCATTCGCATCCCGACGTTCAGCGAAAGTCCCAAAGCCAAACGAATCGAGTATCGCCCGCCGGATCCCAGCGCCAATCCCTACCTGTGTTACACCGCTCTGCTGATGTCGGGCCTGGACGGGATTTTGAACAAGATCGATCCGGGCGAACCGATCGATAAGAACATGTACGAACTGAGCCCCGAAGAGCACGCCAAGATTCCGCAGGTGCCCGGGAGCCTGAGTGAAGCCCTGGATCATCTCGAGGAGGATCACGCCTTCCTGCTCAAAGGCGATGTGTTCACCCGGGACTTTATCGAGATGTGGATCGGGACCAAGCGCAAGGAACACGACGCCCTCCGTCTCCGTCCTCATCCCTACGAGTTCTTTCTCTACTACGACGTCTGAAAGTTTCCCAGTTTCCGCTGCCGCCCGAGTGCAACTCCCGTCTGCTCAGAAGGGCGGGAGTTGCACCGTTCGTGCCGCCAGACGTAGCGCAGACTTTCAGTCTGCCGTA
>CAZCUL010000401.1:0-4146 GCA_964501475.1 uncultured Verrucomicrobiota bacterium
GCCTGCGCCAACCCAACAGTACTGGCGCGGCCTCGGTGAGCCGGAGCATGCCACGCGCTGTGACTGGACTCGGCACAGGCAACGACCGGCACGGTATCGTCCACGCCCAGCCACAAACTCTCCCAAGTATAGACGCGACCAGGAAGCTCCCAACACGCGTCAGTTCTCCAGTTTGGCATTCATCGAGACGTTGGCGCGCAGCAGCCGCGAAACCACGCAGTTCGTTTTGGCGCGGACGGTCGCATCGATGAATTCGCTTTGCGTCAGCTTGGGCAGCCTGGCAATGACGTTCAGATGAATGTTCATGATCGTCCAGCCGGCGGCGAGATGTTCCAGGGTCACTGTCGCGCTGGTAACGATGCTGCCGGAAGCGAAGCCGTTCATTTCGTTCGAGAGGGCCAAGGAGAAACTGCCGGCATGAGCGGCGGCGATCAATTCGGCCGGATCGGTGGCGGAGGTTTTCCCGGCCGAAATACCCGAGACATAACGGGCCTTTTTGAGCACGCCGCTTCCGGTGCTCGTGACCCGGGTCCCGCCCCGGGGACCGCCCTTCCACCGGACCGAGGCGCTGCGCATGATCAGTTTCATCAGGCTATTTTCTGACGAAAAGCAAGAATCAACCAATACTTTGTTTCTTGGGCTTCGATGCTTTTCAGCTATAGGGGCGCGAGCGGCTCACCTGCCGGGCGCGCCTCGGCGGACAGGACGGTTGTGAAAGTGAATGCCAGAGCGCGGCGGCCCCCCGGATGCGGCAGCGCTCACGAATATGAAAGGCGCCGGGGAGCCCGTACCGCGGATTGCCAAACCGCTCGCGTCACTGTTTTCTGCAGGAAGAAGCCAGCCGCGCGAGTTGAAGCGTCCGCTTCCGTCTTGTGACTCGGGGGTTAGATTGCTAAACTGAATCGGCACTATGGAACTGCGTCATTTGCGATACTTCGTTGCCGTGGCTGAGGAATTGAACTTCACCCGGGCAGCCGAAAAGCTGCGTCTCGCACAGCCTTCGCTCACCCGGCAGATTCACAATCTGGAACAGGAACTGGAGGTGCGTCTGCTGGACCGGGGCAGAAACCAGGTTTCGCTGACTGAAGAAGGGCGAAGATTTCTGGTGGATGCCCGGCGGCTTGTGGCGCTGAGTCTGGAAAGCGTCAAGGCCGTGCAGCGGTTCAGCCGCGGGGAGTCGGGCCAGTTAAATCTGGGCTATCTGTTCAAGTTCAATTTTGACCTGCTGCCCGCCACGCTGGCGATGTTTTACCAAACCTGCCCTGAAATGGCCGTGAACCTGTTCGACATGTCACCGGCGGAACAGCTTCGCGCCCTGGAAGCGCGGAAGATCGACCTGGGATTCGTGGGCTTGCGGCCCTCCGCCGCCGCCAGGAACATGTCGGCCTTGGCCTGGGAATGCGTCGCTCGCCACAAGGTCGTGGTCGTTTTGCCGGCTCAACATCCGCTGGCGAATAAGAGCAAAATCAAATTGCCGGACCTCAAGCCGCTCTTCTTCGTCGCGATGTCCGAGGAAACCCATCCCGGTTCCCGCGACTGGTTGTGCGGGCTTTGTCAGGAGGCGGGTTTTACTCCCAGGATCTTGCAGGACGTGGACCTCGAATCGGGCCTCATGACGTTTGTGGCCGAAGGTTTGGGGGTGACTCTGGCGCGCGAACAAATCAAGAATCTGCCTCATCCCGGCGTCGTTTTCCGTCTGCTGGAAACGGCTGCAAAGGCCGAATACTGGATTGCCTGGCATCGCGAGAACCACTCCAAGGCTCTGGGCCAGTATATCGAGATCATCAAGAAGCAGGCCGCCGGCCTGCGTTGATGCCGGCCGTTCTCATTGTCGAACTGCTCCAGTAACAGCACCAGGCTGAAGGTGATTCAGGTCAAGGATCACAGTGGATTCAACCATATACGCGCCATTGACCGGTTGCGCACGCACGGGCGCACCCGCCGTGAGCGCGTGCGACTTCGACGGCCATAGCCGGCTTCAGCCGGTGGGACGTTCGGGCTGGTCGGGCGCGCGGCAAGTTTTTATAGTCATCACGTCTGTGAGCGCCCGCCACCTGAAGGCGGGACTCCATACTTCCTGCCCTTCTGAATCTTCGCACCGTAGGGAGTCCCGGGTTCAGCCGGCCATAGCCGGAGGCTATAGGGCAGAGGCAAACAAGGTATTGGCCGGCTTCATCTGCAAGAGAGACAATGCTAAGGCGAAGTAAAATCGGGGTTTGAATGCCGCCCTTGCTGGTGCGATAAAACCCAAAGTTAAGAGTTATGAAACACGAAACACTCATCATCACATTTCTGTCCATCTCCGCTTTTGCCGGACGGACAGCAAGCGCGCCAGTGAATGACCTGAAAAGCCGCGCCTTATGGCGAACGCCACGACTCGGGCAATGATGAACGATTATTACAAACAAACCGCGTTTCTGCGGCAATGCCTCCTTTACGATGACACCAGCGAGCGTCACAAGCTGGAGGAGAGCATCGCCCAGCTTCAGGGTAAAGAGCGTTGTGTGCGACGCGCCATGTGGCTGATGGCTTTGTTCGGCGCGCTGGCGCTGGCGGGCCTTTGTTACGCCGCGGTGTTCCTGGCCGAGTTTCCCCTGAACGTGTCGCAGTTCACCATGCAGTTGTTCGTTAAGATTCTCTGCGCGACGGCCCTGGGCTCGCTCATTTGCCTGGTGTCTTTCCTGGTCCTCGGGGCGCTCTATCGTAAGGAGCTGCACCATCGCCGGGAGGAGTGCCGCAGGCTGGTTAGCAACCTTTTGGAGTCTCGCCTCGGCAACCCCGGCACGGTCCCTTCGCCTGGAGCAGGGAAAGAGAGGAAGAATGCTGCGAGCAAAAACGAGGCAATGTCGCCACGCCCGAGAGGGTGAAGCTTTCCAAGGCAAAAGGGACAGGCCCACCTGCTGGCGCGCGTCGCGGCGCGAGCGAGGAACCGCAAAGAGAGCCGCTGAAACCGGGCAGGTCAGCGACTGCGAGTTGTTCCCGATGAAAGCGTGCGCGCCGCGCTGGACGAAGTGTGTGAGAAGATGGCAGATTTTTGCGCCGAACACCAGGCGCGGCTGTCGAAACAGGCCGACGAATTCGCTGCGGCAAAATCAAAAGAGCTGGGATTGGACGATTTGCCGACGAAACCGTGCGCCGTGCGCCGCGCCGTTTGAGCAAAACTGGACACAGAGCATACAATCATGAAAATCCAAATCAATCCAGATGACACCATTGAAGATGGCGAGCAATCGGCGCAGCGCAGCAGGAAGACAATTACGAAACTGACATTTGAAGGCGGACAGTTGGTGCTCGATTTCGAAGGCGGCAAAGTCGTGCGCTTCGGCCGCGCATAGCGAATGGGAGGTCAGTCATGAATACAGAATCAGTTTTGATCCAGGGCGGACGTCAGGCCGACCATTTGAATTGGAAGCCGGTTGTGGCGCGTTATCAAAACCCTGTGCTCAGACGCAGCGTCTGGCAGGTCGTGAACACACTCGTGCCCTATGGGGGCCTTTGGTATCTGATGTATCTCAGCCTGTCGGTTTCCTGGTGGATGACTATGTCGCTGGCCATTCTGGCGGGGGCCTTCCTGGTGCGGGTCTTCATCATTCACCATGACTGCGGGCACGGCTCGTTCTTCAAGTCCCGAACGGGCAATGACATTCTGGGGTTCATCACGGGCGTGCTGACCTTCACCCCTTACCATCACTGGCGGTGGGAACACGCCACCCATCATGCCACCTCCAGTGATCTGGATCGGCGGGGCATGGGCGACATCTGGACGTTGACCGTGCAGGAATACCTGGAGTCGTCTCGCTGGGAGCGGTTTGCATATCGACTGGCGCGCAACCCCATCGCGCTGTTCGTGGTGGCCCCTCTGTTCACGATGCTCGTAAAGCACCGGTTTCCCAAGGCCAAAGCCGGCCGGCGCGAGCGGCGTTCGGTGCACTGCACCAATCTGGCGATCCTGGGAATGGTGATCGGATTGAGCCTGATCTTCGGTCTCAAGGCGTATCTCCTGATCCAATTGACGACAGTCCTGGTGGCCGGCTCGGTCGGGTTCTGGCTGTTTTACGTGCAGCATCAATTTGACGGAGCCTACTGGGAACGGGGGGAGGCATGGGATTACACCACGGCGGCGCTGCAAGGCAGTTCCTTCTACAA